>CALFOL010000461.1 GCA_937919915.1 uncultured Planctomycetaceae bacterium | reverse complement strand
GTGGCTGGCCTCCACATCCGGGCAGTGCGTTACAGCCTGTGTCCTTTGATTTCGCTGTAGCGGATTATGCTCTGAACGCACAGATATCCGAACAGAAACAACAGGTACCGCCTGTCCGGCATTTGGCTCAGGGAATAAGCAGCAACGGCTCCTGATGCCAGAATCGACAGTTGCAATGCGCGTACTTCGCCTTGCCGCGGCATGTAACGTGTGAACAGAGCCTGGGCAATTTGTCCGCCATCCAATGGCTGGATTGGTAGTAGATTCATTAGTCCCCAGTAGCCATTAATGAACAGCAGAATCCAGATACTGTACCAGACGGCGTCGTTGTGAAGAGGTTCCTGGTAATATCGCATCAGTAAAAACAGCGTTGCTCGCACAATGCCCCACACGATAAACCCCGCCAGTGGTCCCGCAAAAGACACCCAAACCTGACGCCAGGTCGAGAACCGCGTCGATGTGGCATATCCGCCCATTCCGTGCAGGACGATTTCTGACGGATACCCATACCGACGAATGACGATCGCGTGGCCGAGTTCATGGATCAGGATCGAAAAGAACATGAGCAGCACGCCCAGCAGTTTTAGCTGAGGGTCGTCGGTGGATTGCCAGACAAAGAAAACACCAACGAGCCAGAACAGCGGGTGGACTCGTACTGGGATCCCAAAGATCTGAAACCGGAGATCAAAATCCGTTTCTCCGACGCGCCCAAACATTC
The DNA here is from genome assembly GCA_937919915.1 of uncultured Planctomycetaceae bacterium. Taxonomy (GTDB): domain Bacteria; phylum Planctomycetota; class Planctomycetia; order Planctomycetales; family Planctomycetaceae; genus Fuerstiella. Next base: position 29,124 of record CALFOL010000461.1, on the reverse strand, counting down.
GAATGATCCCTTTTGTCCGTCTGCACGTTGTTTTGTTGGCCGAATTGCTCAACTAATTCATTAACGCCCGTGGTGTCTGTCTGACAGGATTGTAACCAGCTTGTGGTCAGCTCAGGGCAACATAGTTAAACTCAATCTCTCAGGATACAGTCACCGGCAATCTTTTGTCTTGCGTTTATCAGCAGAAGATCTCAGGTCCTCGCATCTTTTTGCTTTCCATCACTTCGCTGGGGTATTGATCACAGGTGGGCGGATTGTTTCGAGCGTTGATGAATCTGCCACTGTTCAAATCAGTGTTACGTCCGATTACGCGCGTGCTGGTAGGGCTGATTGCGATTCCCATTTTCCGCTTCATTATGCGGAAGGTGTTTCGCCTGCAGGATCTCGACGACGAACTCGAAAAAGATCTCGAACAATGGTTTCGTGGTGCCCTGCTGTTACTGGCCGCGACAGCCAACATGGAGCATCTGTTGTTCGGCTGGGTCGAACGGATCGACTGGATGGACCGCATGGACTGGGTCACGATGGGCTTGCGGCTGATGCTGGCCATCAGTGTGATCGAAGCCATGCCCGATCAGGAGCTTTTCGCCGTCATCCATCCCGGGCCCCCTAAGATTAAGCCTGGTCGGAGCGTGCTCAAGACGGTCTGGCGACTGAAATGGCGGTTCGTGAAAGGATTCGTTTGCCAGCATCTAAATCGTTCATCACCGGTGTTGGCGATGATGGCGGCGATCGTGGGTGCTCAATTGCTGACACTTTCGGATGTTGACCGCTCGAAAATCGATAAGATGAACGCGTTTAACACTGTCTACTATCAACAGATTGGTTCGTGCACTCCGGCGCAGGTTTTCGTTTCGGCAAGAACCTGCGACCTGCTGGAGCGCGACGCAAAGCTGAATCTGACCGAAGTCGGCTCCATCGACGATGAGTTTCGCCGACATCAGGAACGCTGGATTGTTGGCTGGTGTTGCTATCTGCTGGCGATTACTCAGTATCTGATTATTGGTCTGGTAACGTCTCGCGACCGTGCACTGGACGTACTGTCGGAATTCGACCGGGCCGTTGCAGAACGACGACGTGAGTTGATTGAAGAGTTTCAGATTGATAAGGGGCAACTGGAACCCAGGGGGGCAACACCGAAGGCGGACGATGTGATTCCTCCGGTGGACGAAGACGGGGATTGAGCCTTGCCGTACGTCTCCACATCACTGGGAAATCCGCAGCACAAGGGAGACCTGCGGTCAATCCCTGTGCGGGGTCTGGAGATCCTCGAACAGCGCGCCGACCTTCGTATGCCCCGAACGTCTGCTTTTCCTTACGGCTCTGCCGCGTCTGCCTTGAAACTCCGGCTTTCATGAGGCTCTGCCTGCATCGCCGCGTGATTTATCGGTTGAATCCGTTAGAATCTTCATACCGCTCGCCACAACGTTTCACGGATGTCCCTTGCCATGTCACGCATTCAGCAACTCGCTCCTCATGTCATCAACCGAATTGCGGCCGGGGAAGTCATTGAGCGTCCGGCAAGCGTGGTGAAGGAACTCCTGGAAAACAGCGTCGATGCTCTGGCGACTCGCATTGAAGTCGACATTGCGGAAGGTGGCATCGAACTGATTCGGATCTCCGACAATGGCGAAGGCATGCATCCGGAAGATCTGGAGTTGTCCGTCACCAGCCATGCGACCAGTAAGATTCAAAGCGACGAAGATCTCACGAAGGTCTCGACACTCGGGTTTCGCGGCGAAGCGCTGGCATCGGTGGCTTCGATCAGCCGCTTTCGCATTCGCACTCGCCGTCAGGGGCTGGATACTGGTCGCGAACTGGAAGCGGAGGGCGGCGATATCCGCATTCATCGTGATTGCGGTTGCCCGGAAGGCACCGTCATTGAAGTTCATAACCTGTTCTTCAACACTCCTGCGAGGCGTAAGTTCTTAAAGAAATCGTCGACGGAATTCGGCCGCATCAGCGAACAGTTTTCGCGCATCGCGCTGGCTCATCCAAATCTGCACATGGTGCTGCGTCACAACGACAAACTGGTTTACGAATTGCCAGCGACCTTGAATCAGCTGGATCGCATTCGACGCTTCTTCGGCAGCGATGTTGGCGACAAAATGATCGCCATCGAATCCGAAGTGCAGACGCCGGACGGTGAAGCTATTCGATTGTGGGGCTATGTGGGTAATCCTTCGCTAAGCAAAGCGAGTCGCAAGGATCAGTATCTGTTTTTGAATGGCCGATTCATTCAGGACCGCACCCTGCAGCACGCGCTGGGCGAAGCGTATCGTGGCCTGTTGATGATCGGTCGACACCCGGTCAGTTTTCTGTTTCTGGAATTGCCACCGCATCTGGTCGATGTGAACGTGCATCCCACAAAAACAGAAGTCCGATTTCAGGATAGCCAGAACCTGTATCGCCAACTGTTGCATACGCTGCGAGATAAATTTCGGGAACTTGATTTTCAGTCCGAGATTCAGGTTCCGGCAGCTCGCCGCAGCACAGACGGTGAGTCACCGCCGTCGCACGTACAAAAAGAACTGCAGATGTGGACGTCCTCGGCAACCACGTCGACACGGCCCCCACTGCTTGCACCAGCCTCCAACCAGGGCGGACCTCACTTTTCAGGTACTGTTGGCGGTTCGACGCAGTCTGGCTTTGGGCCAGCCCCGAAGGCCGCAGCCTTCCGTCCTGCTGTGGCGGATGCCCTGAGTGCTCTTCCCGATGGTACGGCGTTTGATCCAGAGACGACCGGCGCGACTGCGGTTGCTGTTGAAGATGGTTTCGATGTCGATCCGCTGACTCAGGAACCGGTTGCTGAGCAGGACATCGTCCACGGTCATGAATTCCGTGCCTTTCAGATTTATGATTGTTATCTGGTGGTCGCTGGCGACGCTGGCATCGAAATCATTGACCAGCATGCTCTGCACGAACGCATCATGTACGAACATCTGCGGGGACGAGTCCTGGAAGGGACCGTCGAAAGCCAGAAATTACTCATTCCGGAAACCATCGAATGCAGTGCTGGGGAAGCGGCCGTGTTACTGGAATACAAAGATCTGCTCAGTGAAATCGGCTTCGAAGTCAACGATTTCGGCGGCACGACCGTGTTGCTGACTTCTCATCCCGTGATGTTGCCCCGGGGAAGTTTTGTGAGAATTCTGCGAGACCTTGCGACACAGCTGGAAGAGTCTGATGGAAAAACCTCGCGACGAGACCTGCTGGACCACATGATGCACACCATGGCCTGTCGGGCAGCCATTAAGGCTGGGAAAAGATTGGCGCCGGAAGAAATGCAGGAGCTACTAAGACAGCGATTTACTGTCCAGGATTCTCACCATTGCCCACACGGCCGACCAACATCACTCATGCTGTCACAGCTGACTCTGGACAAACAATTCGGGCGGCTCGGCTAGCCGCAGACGTGACCGATTCGGCTTGCTGCGGCTCATTCATGCGGTGGCACAAATCGCAGTATTTTGCCGCCGTCCTGCTGGAATCCGGTCTCCCCGAGAAATTCCCGTAGAATCAGCTCACGCCCGTCCTGTCCGCGCCCTAGAATCTGCCACTCAAAGTCACTCAACCCTTCACCCCGAATTCCCGATGATCTGCGTCAGCCTTGGAAGAACACGCCATTCCGCTTTTTTGGAATGCCACAAACAACTTGCCGAGCAAAAGGCGGAACTGGTCGAACTGCGTGTCGACTGGCTGCGCAAACGTCCGGACATCGGTGTGCTGCTAAAGGACCGTCCGACACCGGTCGTCGTGACGTGTCGCCGCAAAGAGGATAAAGGCCTGTGGGCGGGGGACGAAGCGCAGCGGCAGGCGGTTCTGCGTGAAGCGATTATTGGCGGTGCAGAATACGTTGATCTTGAGATCGATATTGCGCGTTCGATTCCGCGCTACGGTAAGACGAAACGCATTGTCAGTTACCACAACTTCGACGAAACTCCAATTGAGTTGTACGATATCTACCACAAGATCGTGCAGTGTGATCCAGACATCGTCAAGATCGTGACGATGGCCAACGCACCTTCGGACAATGTGCGCATACTGGAAATGCTGCGTGCGGCAGATGTGCCGACTGTGGCTTTTTGCATGGGAGAGTTCGGCACGATCAGTCGTGTGCTGTGCGGTAAGATGGGAGCTCCGTTTACTTATGCGGGATTCAGCAGTGAACGTGAAATGGCACCAGGTCAGCTGACATATGCCGAAATGCGAAATCTCTATCGTTACAACAAGATCACCAAAGATACAAAGGTCTTTGGAGTCATCGGTGATCCGATTGCTCACAGCATGAGTCCCCTGTTGCACAACACTGCGTTCCGTAAGACGGGGACGGATGCGGTTTATCTGCCGTTGAGAATTTCCCCCGACTTTCTGGAAGAGACACTGAGCGAATTCGACACACTCGATATCAGCGGCTACAGCGTCACGATTCCTCACAAGGAAGATGTACTGGACTTTGTCAATACGCCTGATCTGCAGGTCGATTTGATCGGCGCTGCCAACACGTTGTTCAAACGTAACGGTGAGTGGCAGGCGACGAATACCGATTTCGATGCGATCGCCGAAACCATTACCCACGCGATTTCACCGGATGGAACGAAAAAGCTTGAACTCTCTGGTAAGCGAGTATTGATTCTTGGTGCGGGCGGAGTTGCTCGGGCTGCTGTGGCGGCGATGCAGCAGTTTCAGGCCGTTGTTGTTGTGACCAATCGATCGAAAGATCGCGCCAGGACGTTGGCGCAGGAACTGGATTGTCTGGCGATTGACTGGGCCAACCGTGGCGCCGAGATGTGTGACATTCTGATCAACTGTACATCTGTCGGCATGCATCCCAAGGTCGATGAGTCTCCTTACGAACAGCACTGGTTGCGAGAAGGGATGCTGGTATTCGACACCGTTTACACGCCCGAAAATACGCTGTTGTTGAAGCACGCGCGAATGCGTGGATGTGCGACCGCCACCGGGTTGGAGATGTTTGTACGGCAGGCCGCGAAGCAGTTCAATCTGTTTACCGGTAAGGAAGCGCCGGTTGACTATATGATGGAAACGCTGCGGCGATATTTGTCAGCAGCCAGATAGAGGCAATTCCCAGGCGTTGGGGCTCTGCGGCTGTCTAATCGACTCGGCAGTTCCCACTCCTGGCGGCATTTTCCGCAGGCATTATCGTCTCAATCGGAGTTTTCTGGTTCGACCGGAAACCTCCAGCGGCTCAGGCCGATTATACGTAAGAATATTGCAGCGTATTACGCTGACTCATGGCCGCGGGGGCACGCGTTTCGATCGAAGAAAGCCTGTTTCCGCGAGCGAGTGCTGTTCACAACAATAAGTAAACTGCTGCAGGCAGGAATCGATGCTGAAGAGCGTGACTGGATCATGATTATCACACTGGTTGGATATCGAGGGTGTGGGAAGTCAAGCGTTGGGCCTTTGCTGGCTGAACGTATTGGGTGTTCGTTCGCTGACAGTGATTCGCTCGTTGAGGCGCGCGCCGGGAAATCGATCAGTGAAATTTTTGCCGACGGTGGTGAGGCTGCGTTCCGTCAGTTGGAAACAGATGTGCTGGAAGATCTGCTGGACACTCCGCCGGCTGTGATTGCCACTGGTGGTGGGGCGGTTTTGGCAGAAATCAATCGTCAGCGAATGCATGAAGCCGGGCCTGTGGTTTGGTTGCGGGCTTCAGCGGAACTTCTGGCCAGTCGTATCGCGGGTGATCAGTCGTCCGGGAAAAACAGTCGCCCCAGTCTAACGGGAAAGCCGGTCGTAGAAGAAGTCGCTGAAGTCCTTGAGGCTCGACGGTTCTTCTATGAGCAGGCATCGACTCTGGTGATTCATGTTGAGACCGGGACTCCTGAGGAGATTGCGGAACGCATTTTTGATGCTGTGACGGCAATGGATTTTGAGGAGACGTTATGATCGGCCATGACATTCCTCTACCTTTGGTTTTAATTGTCCTGGCTGTTTGCGGCGCCTGCGTGGGCTGCTTTTTGAACGTCTGTGTTGAGCAGTTTCCGCGGCACGATCGGCTGCGTGATCAATTGCGGGCTGTGCTGCCGCCGTGGTCTTTGTGTCGGCGGTGTTCTGCGAAACTGACATCGATCGAAATGATCCCGATCCTTGGCTGGCTTTTGGAAAAACGCCGGTGTCATTCGTGTCGGTCGCGACTGCCGCTGCGATTGCCCGTTCTTGAGGCAATCACAGCCGTGCTGTTTGCACTGGTGTATTGGTGTGAGATTCCTGTGGGCGCGACAGCGACGATCAGCGACGGCGGACTGACATCATCCGAAGGACCGCCTGGTCCGGAGGCGATTTCCACTCTGTGGAGTCCGTTGGTGTGGCTGCATCTGCGATATGCATTTCACATGCTGATGATTTGTGGGCTGATTGTGGCGACAGAAATTGATCGCCGACTGCGAATCATTCCTGATGGTTGCACGGTTCCCATCATGGTGCTGGTGGTGCCTCTGAGTTTTATCTTTGGGCAATTGTACACCGTGCCGATTTGGTTTCAGGACACCAGTGTGGTCCGGCAACTCCAGGATGTTGGTTTGCCCGACTTTGTTCAGCCGCTGCTGGTACCCTGGGATCCGACCGCGTTTATTCAGGATTCGCCACATCTGCACGGGTTGCTGGTCAGTGTACTGGGGATGCTTGCCGGAGCGGGGTCGGTCTGGATTGTTCGGCAGATCGGATTTTTGACGCTGAAGCAGGAAGCCATGGGATTCGGCGACGTGGTGCTGATGGCGATGGTGGGCGGCGTGATTGGCTGGCAGGCGGTGTTAGCAGTTTTCGTGGTTGGTGCTCCGCTGCTGGCATTGCTGTTCGCACTGACGAACTGGATCGTGCGGGGGGAAAACGAAATTCCCTACGGTCCGTTTCTCAGCGCGGCGACCATTCTGCTGTTGTTGACGTGGCCGTATTCCTGGCCCTTCGCCAAGCGGTTTTTCGATATGGGTCCATTGCTGTTTGTGATCGGAACGGTCGCGGTGTTGTCGTTGGCCGCTTCACTTTCTGTGGTGCATCTGGTGAAGAAGTTGCTCGGGCTTTCGACCGGGGCAGATCTGCAATGTGATGGGGGCTGGAGTTCTGCCGATCACCTCACATTCTATGCCGCCGAGCGTCCGGACGAACAGACCGGACAGTGGAGCTGCGAACAATGGCCCGGAGCCAGAGCGGGACGTGGGTTGAAGTCGTCTCATGACTGGCGACATGGCCGGTAGATTTCAGATTGTTGCTCGTCTGCTACTCACGCTAACGCCCTGCTTTAATGTTTGCAGCACCACACAGTAACGCTCCGTGAGCTGAATCAGCTTGTCGATTTTTTCGTCCGGTTCGGGAGATTCGACTGTAAATGTCAGTGCAATCGATGTCAGCCCCACAGGCGTTGCGCGGTCGATGCCCAATGTTCCGCGAAAATCCATCGTTCCCGTTACGTTGATCGTGGCTGAGCTGATCCGCAGTTCCATGGCGGTGGCCACGACAGCGAATGTAACCCCGGAACAAGCGATCAGTGACTGCAGCAGCATGTCGCCCGAACAAGCCGCTGAACCGTCTCCTCCGGCCATGCGGTGCAGCCCGGATCGCACCTCTTCGTTGATGGCACCGGGGCTGGCCACCAGACAGGCCAGGTTTTTCAGATCAATCGAACCGCTGGCATGAAGTTCGGCAATAGCGGCGGCCGATGAAGCGGTGTACTCGGCTTTCAGCGGGGCCTGCAGTTCTCTGAGTTGTTCAGCGTTCATGGAAGGGGTCTCTTGGGATTATTCCGTCGGGGCGATTGGCTGGCTCGGCAAATGACTGCCGCATTCAACAGACAGTTGTTATCGTTCTTATTCTACCCGGTTTTTCTGTAAACTGTACCGTCTTGTGGAGTCCTGCTGTGCCCGACATCGAGATTGAAAAGCCTAAAGATAACGGGCCGGACAAAGGTTCCGACAAAGGTTCGGCAAAAAGAGCGGAGAAGCTACTGGCGTTTGACAAGGTGTGGGTTGGCTTCGATCTGGGCGGCACCAAGATGATGGCCGTCGTCTTCGATGAAGACTTTAAGATCCTTGGAAAGAAACGTCGCAAGACACGCGACAAAGACAAGGACGGCGTTCAGAAAGAACGACTGTCTGACACGATCCGCATGGCGTTGGAAGACGCCAACGCCGATCCGTCTGCCATCCAGGGAATTGGCTGTGGTTGCCCGGGACCTTTGGATCTGAAAAGGGGGGTCATTCTGGAAGCACCGAACCTGGGCTGGAAGGACGTCGCGCTGCGAGACTATCTGGCGAAGGAATTTTCGTGCACAGCAGAAATCTGTAACGACGTTGATGCGGGCGTTTATGGCGAATACACGGCGGGTGCTGGGCGTGACGCGCGCTGCGTGCTGGGCGTCTTTCCTGGAACCGGTGTCGGCGGCGGATGCGTTTACGAGGGAAAGATCTTTCGCGGGACGCGTGCTTCGTGCATGGAAGTGGGCTTTCTGCAGATGGCAACCGAAGGTCCGGCAGCCGGAGTCGGCCCGGTCGGTACGCTGGAAGCACTGGCCAGCCGTCTGGCGATTGCCGGCGAGGCGGCCAAGGCTGTCTACCGCGGCAAGGCACCGCACCTGGCCGCTCTGGCAGGAACGGACCTGTCGAACATTCGCAGCGGAACCCTGGCAAAAGCGATTGAAGCCGGTGACTCCGTGATCGAAGATATTGTATGTCGCGCGGCCGAGCAGATCGGTCGCGCTATTGGCTCACTGGTGAACGTGCTGGCCCCGGACATCGTGGTGATCGGTGGCGGGTTGGCAGAGGCCATGCCCAAGCTGTATCTGGCGTCCGTGACGAAGGGTGCAAATCGCAATGTGCTGCCGTCTCTGAAAGACTGTTACGAGATCCGTATCGCCGAACTGGGCGATTATTCAACGGCGATCGGTGCCGCAGCATGGGTCAAACAGCAGTCCGGAGCAAACAACTCCTCCAAATGAAAATTTCCAGGATTTCGCGTGCAACGAACAATCCTCAGGAGCACATCAGGCTTAGGCCGGGAACCAGAAACGAAGAACGAAGATGACTGATTCGCCAGAACTCAATGAGATCCCCGTCGATACTCGCCGTGCCAGTATGGCCGTGTTTCCGATGGCCGTCATCGAGCTGGGGACCTCTGCGATTCGCATGGCCATCGGAGAAACTGATGGCGTCTCTGGTGTTCGGTTGCTGGAAGAGCTGGTGCGAGGCGTCAGTCTGGGCAAAGATACGTTTACGGGGCGGGAAATTAAACGCGATACGCTGTTGCAGTGCGTCGCCGTCCTGAAAAGCTATCGCCGCAAACTGGAAGAGTATCAATGCAACGATCCGAAGCACATTCGCGTTGTGGCCACCAGCGCTGTTCGGGAAGCGGCCAATCGCATCGCGTTTCTGGACCGCATGTACACATCGACCGGCTTCATTGTGGAACCAATCGACGACGCAGAGATCGCGCGACTCACCTATCTGGGGATTCGACCGTTGCTGGAGCGGGAACCCGAACTTCGCGATGCGTTGACGCTGCTGATGGAGGTGGGGGGCGGAAATACCGAGGTTCTGCTGCTGCGTGGTCGCAACATCATTCATTCGCAGTCCTATCGTCTGGGATCACTGCGGTTGCAGCAGTTGCTTAAGCAGTATCAGGCGACGCGTGAACAGGCGATTCACATCATGAACGGGCAGATCGACCGCGCGTTTGAGAATCTGTCCGATGTTGTGCCGCAGCACGGGCAAATCGAACTGTTGGCGCTGGGCGGCGACGTCCGCTTTGCGGCTAAAGTCCTGCAACTGGACCTGGCCGATGCGGCGGTTGTGCGCGTCTCGCTGCCCAAACTGCAAAAGCTGACGCGGGAACTGTCGGAACTGACGGTGGAACAGATTATGCGCAAGCACCATCTGGAGCTGTCTCAGGCGGAAACACTGGTGCCTGCCCTGCTGGCCAATGTGCGGATGGCACGGATACTGAACACCGACCATTTGCTGGTGACGGGATATAACCTTCGCGACGCCCTGCTGCAGGGCATGCTGCAGCCTTCGGACTGGTCGGAGGATTTTCTGGATCAGATCATTCGCTCGGCCGAAGAACTCGCTCGGAAGTTTCAGCTGGATCTGGATCACGCGCAACATGTGGCCGAATTATCCCGGCAGATTTTCCGCGCTCTCCGGCCCGAACATCAAATGGACATTCGCTGCGAAACGATCCTGTACGTCGGTGCGCTGCTGCACGAAGCGGGACTGTTTGTTAATACCCCTGGCTACCACAAACACAGTTTTTACCTGATCGCCAACAGCGAAATTTTTGGATTGAATTCTCTGGACCACAAGCTGGTCGCACTGGTGGCCAGGTATCACCGACGAGGCAATCCCAAGCCGACACACGAAGGATTTTCGCAACTGGATCGGGACAGCCGCGTGATCCTGTCCCGTTTGGCCTCCATCCTCCGGATCGCGATCGCATTAAGTCATTCGCGCAGTCAGCGAATTCGGCAGATGGACTGCGTCCTGGAAAAAAACAAACTCATTATTAAAGCCAAAGGGCGAACCGGTGACCTTTCGATGGAACAGCTCGAGCTGCGTCAGAATGCCGGCATGTTTCAGGACGTGTTTGGTCTTGGTGTGCTTCTAAGAGAGAACCCTGCGTGATGAATCCGGATCTGTTTTTCAATCGTGAACTGAGCTGGCTGGAGTTCAACCAGCGGGTCCTGGACGAGGCTACGGACTCGTCTGTGCCGTTGCTGGAACGGCTGCGGTTTCTGGCGATCACCGCGTCCAATCTGGACGAGTTTTTTATGGTGCGCGTGGGCAGCCTGCGCAGAGCCATCCGTCGTGATGATTCCGGGGTCGATCCGAGCGGAATGACGGCCGTTGAGCAGCTGGAGGCGGTGTCCGACAGCGTGCACCGCATGGTCCAGGACATGTATCAGATTTTTCTGGAACAGGTCGAACCGGCACTGCGGAACATCGGAATTCGCCGTCGGCATATTACTGAGCTGACTCAGGTGCAGCAGGATTTCGTCGAACAGCTGTTCGAAGAGCAGATCCTGGCGATTCTGGCCCCAATTGCGATTCATGATCCGGATAGTTTTCCGTTGTTGATGGGGCGCACCATCAACGTCGCTGTGCAGCTGGCACCGACGGACGGCAGCGAAAGCTATCGATATGCCGTGATTCCACTGGGCCGCGCCGACCTGCGGTTTATTACGCTGCCATCCGACAGCGGACTGGAGTTTGTGCTGGGGGAAGACGTGATTGCGTTGCTTGTTCAGCGGTTTTTTCCGGGGGAGACGATTGTCTCGACCGTGCCTTTTCGGATTACCCGCAATGCGGATCTCACTGTGCGCGAAGATGATGGTGCGGATCTTCTGGCAGAAATGGAAGATGTTCTGGACGAACGCAAAGACAGTTTTTGCGTCAGGCTGGAGATTTCTGCCCATGTCACCGTGGCCATGCTGGCATTTTTTAAGTCGCTGTTTCGCCTGAGAAATCGTGACGTCTATGTGCTGCCCGGACCTGCGGGGTTCGGGGATCTGATGCGGCTGGCAGACTCGCCTGGTTTTGAAAAGCATGTCTATCCCGCCTGGACGTCGTGCGTTTCGGACGGATTTGAACCGGGCGTGTCGGTCTTCGAAACCATTCGCGAGCAGGATCGCCTGTTGTTCCATCCGTACGAATCGTTTCAGCCGGTGGTCCGACTTGTCGAAGAAGCAGCGGTGGATCCGGATGTGCTGGCGATCAAGCAGACACTGTATCGCACCAGTCGCAACAGTCGGATTGTGGAGGCGCTGACGACTGCTGCGGAGAACGGGAAAAATGTAACCGTCATCGTGGAGTTGAAAGCGCGTTTTGATGAAGCCCGTAACATCGAATGGGCCAAGCAGCTGGAATTGGCCGGCGTGCAGGTGATCTACGGTGTGCGCGGTTTGAAGACGCATGCCAAAGCGTTAATGATTGTTCGCCGAGAACCGGATGGGTTTCGTCGTTATTGCCATTTCGGAACCGGAAACTACAACGAATCCACGGCCAATCTGTATACGGATATCAGCTATCTGACGTGCAACGAAGAGCTTGGCAATGATGCGGTGTCGTGGTTCAATGCGGTTACTGGATATTCACAGCTGCAGCAGTTCGAACACATCAGCTCGGCGCCGATCGGGCTGCGGGAAAAACTAACGGAGCTGATTCAGTTCGAAACGGATCGATGCCGCAGCAAGGCAGAAGGAATGATCACCGCCAAAATTAATTCTCTGGTTGATCCGGCGCTGATTCAATCGTTATACGAAGCTTCGCAGGCTGGCGTGAAAATCCGCTTAAACGTTCGTGGCATTTGCTGTCTGAAGCCAGGTGTTCCGGGACTGAGCGAGAATATTCAGGTGGTCAGTATCATTGACCGGTTTCTGGAACACGCGAGGGTCTTCCATTTTCTACATGGTGGAGACGATCAGGTGCTGATTTCCAGCGCCGACCTGATGCCCCGAAATCTGGACCGTCGACTCGAACTGCTGGTGCCGATTCTGGATGCCGACTGCCGTCGCAAGGCGATTGGCATCCTGAAGAGCTGTATGAAAGACAACGTTAAGTCCCGCCGAATTCAGGCGGCGGGGGGTTACCTGCCAGCGAATCCCGGTGATGACGTGAAGCATCGTAGTCAGGTGGTTGCTCAAACGCTGGCAAAAGAAGCTGAACAGAATGCCCTGGAAGCCAAACGCAGGATGTTTGTGCCGCTGACACCGAACTAAGGTCGCCAGACACCATAGAACAGTCGCCCCATTTGCTCATTCAGCAGCACCAGCACCCGTCGCACAGAGACACATTTCTAATTGACTTGCGTGACTGGGCCTTCCAGTCTTCGTCTGGAAATACACTGCGGCTGGAAGCCGCGGTTAGGGAACTCTCAGTGACAGTCCCTGCAGACTTTCGTCTCGACTGATGGTGAACGACACAGCCTGTCCTTTGCGGTAAGTCGCCAGAGCAGCTCGCAGATCGTCAACCGACTGAACCACCTGGTTATCGACCATCAGAATCAAATCGCCTCGAACAAACCCTGCTTTTCCAGCTGGTGAGCCAGGGATCACGCGGTCCACGTAAGCGGGCGTTTTTTCCAGAATGGCCGGCAGCAGCGTCAGCCCGAATTCTGCTGTCAGCTGACTGCCTGAGACCATTTTGCGATCGTCCATCGCCGTTGTTGCTGCAGCGATTCGGCGGCCATTGAGAAGTTCACCGATGGCTGGCTGCAGCACTTTCCATGGCACAGCATAGTTGACCCACATGTCTGATTCGCGGTGACGAATTTCTCGCCCCAGCAACCCGACTGCGGCACCGTTGCCGTTCGTCAACAGGCCTCCGGCGGCCCCCGAGTTATTGGTGACGGCGTCGAGAATATAGACCGGATCCTTCACCGGAAATTCCCAGCGGCCGAAGCCTGCCTGCAGTGGTGTTTCGCACGCGACGACGCCATGAATGACCGACACCGGTTCGTTGCCTGTCGCTACATGATAAACGTTACTGAACGCCATCACGGACTCCCCCGCAGAAACAGTTGCAGGCTTTTTCCAATCGGCGAAGGGGAAGGTCTCGTTGTCTTCACATTCAATTTTCAGCAATGCAAGGTCATGCTGCAGGCTGGTTCCGAGCACCTTCACGGAAAATCGCCGACCGTCAAAGACCACCGCGTTCAGGTAGCTGTTATTGACCAGGTGATTCCACACTGTGATGACATGCCCGGATTCAGAAATCAGCACGCCGGAACCGTAAGAATCCAGTGTGCCCACGCCAGCTCCGAACAACTTGACCACCACCTGCTGCCCCGATTGAATCACCGGATCCGTTTCCGTTCGGATCTCCGTGGCGCAAGGTGCGTTGGGGATATTCAGCAGGGCGATGAAAGCGAACAGAAATATCCTCACGACAGCACCTCCATCTGCTTCGGATTCTTAGATACCGTCTTGTTGCTGCTGCGGTTGATTTCCATCGTGTCGACTTCGATCCAGTGAATAGTTTCTGAAGTGCTGTCCACAACACCGATGCGACCTGGCACAGGCAGTTCGCCCGTTGTCTTCCAATCGGAGAATCGAAGTCGTCCCTCGTCTGCGCCGGCACTGAGTTGAATGTCGACACCGACTGGTAGTGGCGAATCCTCAGTGAAGTACCACCGCGCGGTCGTGGCACCATCCTGAATGGCGATTGTGTGCACCCGCTGTCCGGACGGCAGCAGTTCTCCGGAACCGAAGTACGATACGTCTGAGAACAAACTGACATCGTTCTGAAACAATCGATGCCATTGTAGTAAACCCGCCAGCAGACCATAAAGCTGCGGAGATTCGTTGTCTGGATCAATATTGTCCGCTGGCTGCAATTGTACTTCCAATCCTGCCAAATCCAGCCCTGCCGCTTTTGTTCCCACGGAAAGTTCACCTGCATATTCCGCGTCGATCATCGCGGACACCTTCAACACCCACGAGGCAGAACTGGCGGGTGATGAAACCGAAACCGTTTTCTGCAGTGGTCCCATGAATCGGTCTGTGTTGAGTTTATTGAACCAGGCGTTCGCAAATCCCTTTTGTTCAACAAACAGATGCGCGTATTGTTCGGGGATTTTGGGTGCTTCTTCCTCATGAGGATTGCCGTGCGGTCCTTCATCAGGATTCTTTTCGTGGTCATCCGGTCCTGGTTTGGGTTTTGGCTTTCGTTCTTCCGGAAGTTCAGGCGCTGCGGCAAAGTCGTGCAGTGAGTTCAGTCTCACGGTGATCTTCTGCACGCCGTCATCGTTTCGAAAGGCCAACGGGACACGGCTTTGTTCCGGGAAGATCCCGACAATGTTCTTGAAGTCGTTGGCACTGGTCAGGGCTCGGCCCCCGAAAGAAAGCATCTCGTCGCCAGGACGCATCCCGCGTCGCCAGGCTTCTGACAGGTTCGAGACCTGGTCAACCTGCACAGCGCCGTCGAAAGTGCCGACGGTGAAGTCCGTGCGACCGTGATCCACAATGCGACCGGATTTCAGATGATCAACAAACAACAGCACCTGACGCACGGAAATCGCATACGCAGCGCCTGTATTGATCCGTCCACGTTTCTCGAACGAAGCGCGACCGTTGATTCCAATCCAGCGGCCGTCAATGTCGAACAGTGGTCCGCCGGAATTGCCCGGGTTGATGGAGGCATCGATTTGAATGCAATCGGTGTACTCCAGAAAGGTTCCAGCCGGATATTGATACCGATGGATTCCGCTAACAATGCCGTACGTCACTGTTGGCGTAAAATCGGATGCCAACAGAAAGGGGTTGCCGAGTGCCAGGACTTCGTCACCAGTCCTGACACCGTCGCTGTCTCCTGGTGTGCAGAACGGAAAGTCCTCACGTCCCAGGAGTTTGATCAGTGCGACGTCCCCAGTGGGGTCAATGCCCACGATGACGGCGTCGTAGACCTGGCCATCGTTGAGCCCGCATTTCATGAAGTTGCCTGAGCCGGACGTCACGTGGTAATTGCTGATTGCGTATCCATCCGCCGAAATCAGCACGCCGGATCCTCCGCCCTGTCCGCCCGGCGGCATCACGCAGACTACCGATGGCGAAATGCGGATGATGGTTTCAATACGTCGCTGTTGACGTTCGCTGAGCGTATCTGCGGCACAGACGACGGTCGTCTGGCACAGCAGAAGGGATACGAGACAGAGTCGATGATATTTGGTGGCAGGCATTCCGCTATTTCTGTTTGGTATCAACTATGAGTTTGGCATCTGCCAGATCCAGATAATCGCACGTGCTTTCCCCGTCGCCGAAATCCACGATGACCGTCAGCGTTGTGACGTCGGACAGATCCAGATCGAGCAGGAATGGTTTGTCGGGAGCGTTGATGAGTTTCCTGAAGACTTCTGCACCGTCTGCTTCGACACGAAGTTCCACGGCTGTCGGTGGTCGCCCTTTCTGCTGATTCGACGCGACATCATCGTCGACGCCGACTATCGCAGTCAGGCGGGAATAGTTGCCGTCCAGCGCGTACTCAATGGCGGCACTGGGAAACAGGCACACACCCTTTGCGTAGACCTGGTTATGCAGCGTCAGCGGGGGCCGACCGTTGTTGGGGAAGTGATCACGAGACAACCGCCACTGACTGGATAAGCCCGTCCGTGTCGCCGCGTCGTCATTGAACAGACTGCCCCATTCTTTGCCCGGTGGGTCGAGTCCGAAATAGCGTTCACTGAGTGGTTCCAGGTCGGAAAGATAGTGCAGGCGCCCGCTGCTGTAGTCGATTCCCGACAGCTGATCGGCCGACAACGTCAGCAGCTGACCCCACGACGACTGAAACTGAAACTCGTCGTTCTTCATGGCGACGGCAGTGCTGCTGATTGTGCCACCGGCTTTTAGCTGCAGGGAAACGCCGCTTCCCGTTTTGCCGCCCTCAACACCCTTCGATGCGGCAAACACGATGCCGAACACTCGGGATCGTGGCACGGGAATTTCATCGCCATCCAGTAAAAAAGGGATCTCTTCGACCGTCATGCTGCTGACCACTCCGGCGAGAAAGTCGAGTCCGGTGCCGTCGCGTTTTTCTACGATCAGCAAATCCTTGTCGTTCTGACGATCCAGAAAAGCGTTCCACTGCAGTTCCCATTCGGTTTTCAAGGGCTGCAGTCGAATCGCTCGCAGCAGCGTTCGCGGAATGTTCAGCTCGCCCAATAAGGTCGAATTCCCGGTGACTGTTTCCGCCGACGCAGTCGCTTGCTGTAGCGGGACTCGCGACGCATCACGCAGCAAAGCCTCAACCGGTGCCACGATGTTCGGGACTGTGCTGCTCGGACTCGCGATGTGAACTTTCACGTTCAGCACGTTGGCGACAGACAGCGTGGTCGGTTCACCAGCTGGAGATACCACCACGATGTTTTCCGCGTCCAGTTGCTGGAGTACACCGTCTGCAGTGGCGCCGTCGAGCGTCGCGACTCGTACGTCAATGAGTGCCAGTGTGACTGCTATGATCTTGATTATCGCAACCAATGAATGACTCCTTCAGGGAAACCTGCTGTCAGCTTCCGGTCTGTCCTGTTTACTTTTTCTGTTCCGCAAGTTTCTTTGTGTAGCGTCCGATCTGATCCAGAAAGTTCGGTGGAAATTTCTGTCGGATCAGTTCGCGAGCCTTGGCTTCGGCCTGCTTGTCCAGCATGCCCCAACTCCCTTTTTCCGACAGCTCTTTTCGATCCGCATCTCCAGTCGACGAGTTTCCACCCTTGATGACGCTGCGATCCGCACCCTGTCCACCCGGTTGAGATTGTGGGTCTCCCTCCCCATCGCCGCTGGAACTCTGCTGTTTCTTTTTTTGATTCTCCATCTCTTCCAGCAGTTGGTCCAGCGCCACGATAATCGCAATTTCCTGTTGCTGAGTATCTTCCCCCGCGCGGCCCAGGTCGAGTCGTCGCTCGACATCCTGCATCAGCTGCTTGACCTGATTGAGGCCGTCATCCTTGCGGTTGGCGAGTTCTTCCTGCAGCATTTCCGCGATGACTCGAAACCGATCCGGCACATCCAGTGTGTTGTTCAGTAACAACGACAGGCTTTCGATGGCTTCGCTTCGCTGCATCATTTGTGACTGACACAGTGCGCGATAGAACAGCAAACCGGCCGGGTCAACAACGGCTTCCGGCGCGAGTTCGGCCAGCAACGGCGACGCTTCGTCGTAGAAGCGATGCTGGACCATCCAGCGAGCTCGAAACTGCTGGACCTGATTGCGAAAAATTGTAGCCTCGCGAATCCCATCGAAGACGACACCAGCAGGCGGTGCCGCGCTGTAGCTTTCTTCGACAAGTCGCTGAGTTGCGTTATCCACCTGAGCAAAGGAATTGACCAGCAGGTCCAGCAGTTCCTCACCCGACAATGCGGTCAGAGCATTCGTGTCCGCCCATTTCTGAGTGACCGTCTGCAACCGTTCACGGTCTGCTCCGGTTGACGCCAGCCATTGCAGCAGTTCCGTCCGCACCAGATCGACCGGCATCTTCTGGAAGACGATCTTTTCCGCGGCTGGCGGTGATGCTTTGGGAGCGGTCTCCGCAATGGCTTCCTGACCGAACACGGTTGGACACATCCATGTGGCGCAGGCAGTCAGGACTACCAGGGTCGCCGTTGCCTTGTGAAGCGTCACCTTCCTGAATGAAGGGTGAAAAGCACGTCCGCGATTTTTTTCACTGACACCGGGCATTATTGCTTTTCCATTCGTTCAGCCAGTTCACCGGCGGATTCTCGCAGTCGATTTTGTCGGATTGCTAATTCGCCCAGTTGCAGCGCAAGTCCTGCGACATCGTCCGTCTCGCCTTCCTGCAACAGTTCGTTAACCTGAGTTGTGCGGCGATTGACTCTGAGCTGCAGTGACCGCAGCACGCGGATTTCCGCCATCAATTCCACCAGCGGTGGCTTTTTCTGGCTCTGAGATTTCTGCTGTTGCTGCTGCTGACGTTCTTCCGACTTCATTTCCTCCATCTCTTTCTGAGTCGCCTTGATCAGTTCATTCAGCGCTTCGATGATGTCAGTTTCCATTAACTGAGTCAGTTTTCCGGTTTCCGTTGCCTGCAGACGAGCAGCCACGTTGCCCATGTCTGCTTCGATATCTTCCACAGCAACAAGGATCGAAACGGAAGTACCGTCTTCGCGCAACAGACCGGTCGTCTGACTGCACTCACGAGTTAAGTCGGCCTGCTGCTGACTGAGCTCACGACACTGGCTGATGGCGTTGTTTAACCATTCGCTGCGGGGTGTGGCGGAAAGATCGACGGTGGCTTCGTAGATTTGAGTCTGTAGTACAAGCAGTCGTTGGAAGCGGGCTTCCAGAGCAGCCAGGACCATCTCCTTTTCTTCTTCTCTCAGCTGTTTCAGTATTTCCTCCAGTTCTTTGGCGGCTTTCTGCAGCTGAGTAATTGCTTCGTCCTGGTTGTCCAAAGCCTCTTCGCGTTCTTGTTCTTTGAGTTTCTCAAGCGCCTCCAGCATCAACTCTTTGGCGGCCTCGAGTTCTTCGCGGCCTGGTGTCTTCTCGTCGTCCTGCGGCTGCGGATCGCCGCCCTGGCTTTCGGACGAATCGCCAGATTGCGATTTGGAGGGTTTTTGTGACTGAGATGGTTTTCCACCGTTCTGGCTTTTCGGTTTGGATGTCTTACCGTTTTCTGATGGATCTGTTGACTCGGAATCGCCCGGCGGCTTGCTCTCAGGATCGCCGGGCTTTTGGTCCGGCGTTTCGGTTTCACCAGATTTCGGGTCGCCCTGTTTCGGATTCTCTGGCGTGTCACCTGGCTTGGAGCCGTCAGGAGTTTCTTCCTCGTTCTCCGAGCTTTCCGACTTCTCGCCGTCCTTACCGTTACCGTTTTTGCTTTCTGAATCCGCCTCGTTTTCGGCCGCCTTTGCGTCGTCGTGCTGTTCAATGTCGCTCAGGATATCCTTCGTCCTGTCGAGCGCTTTTTGCTGCGCCGGAGCGGCATTGGACGGCGCGGTCGCGTTCTTTGCGGAACTGCGGGCTGCTTTGGTTTCGG
This sequence comes from uncultured Planctomycetaceae bacterium, assembly GCA_937919915.1. Taxonomy (GTDB): domain Bacteria; phylum Planctomycetota; class Planctomycetia; order Planctomycetales; family Planctomycetaceae; genus Fuerstiella. Next base: position 9,633 of record CALFOL010000461.1, on the reverse strand, counting down.
TGATTGTGTTGCGAACGTTCTTCAGGATGTTCTCCAGCCGTTCCGCATCCTTTTCGACGGAACTGCGGCGGTCTTCGCTTTGCAGCAACTTCAGCAGCAGCTGCAGGCTAAGCGTTACGTCATTCTGTCGTTCTTGAGCTGCACCGAACTCTCCGTTGCCCAGCGTTGCGGCGATCACCTTCAATTCTGAAGAGATCGCTCGCTCACGGCCTTTGCTGATCGCTCGCCGCAGAAGTTCCGCGCGTTCGGGATCTTCATGGCCCAGCATGTCGGCCATTTGAGACAGCAGGCGTTCGAATCGAGCGTAGCGTCCACTGACGGCTTCCTGATCGTTTTGCAATCGCTGACTGGCTGGCACGGTTTCGTCTGCCAACAACGTCAACGAAAGGTTGGCCGCGAATGTGCCAGCGCAGATCGCGAAGATCAGGCAGCAATTCGTGAATCGAATCAGCTTTTGAGCCAGCATTTTTTCCATCTCCACAATGTCATCCCAGTTTCCGTTGTGCAGCCGTCCTGTCCAGCAGCATTTCGCGCCAATCGTCAGAAGTTCAGGCTTTTAAGCTGTTCGCGTTTGGTTTCATCCAGGATCCGCTGTTGTTCTTCCAGAATACTCTTCAGATCGCTGAGTGCTTCGTGGAATTCCGCCATGTCGCGAACGCTTTCCAGAATCACTTTCAGTTCGGCAATGACACGAGTCACATCCGCGCTGGCGGCTTTGACCAGTTCGGCAGTCGGCTTGCCTGTTGTCGCCGCCACTCGGAAACGACTAACAGAACGATCCGCGATGACCATGGAATCCGTTGTTACTGATTGCATCGGCACAACGATTGTGCTTCGCATCGTATCCGCCAGTTGCTGTGGTGGAATTGCGTTATTGATCAGTTCCTGAACGATCTCATCAAAGCTCCTGGCGATGGCCTGGAGTTCGTTGTTTTGTCGCCGCAGCACGTCCCCGCTGTGAGTCGCACAGTTAGAAAGTCCCGTGCGGTCCTCGGGTTTTACGTCTCCGGGGCTTGCCGCCGCTTCTATCCGATCGGCGACGTCCTGGTGAAACGTCAGGTCGTTGCGAGCGGTTTCCAGGTTGCTTATGACTTCTTCAAAACGTCGCCGCAGCGTGAGTTCCCGCGTGTACAACAGCGACAGCAGTTCTTCGTTACTGACGATTCGAAAGACGATGGGTTCGGCCTGAGCTTTATTTGATCCGGGAATCGTGCAGCCATCGCTGGCGACTACGGCGAGTGCCAGAGTCTGTCCGTCCGTGAGTTCCAGCGACTGCACATCGAAGCGTTCTGATATCGGCCCGCGATCTCCATCCAGGTTGTACGTGAGCCCCGCCTGGAAATCATTGCGGAAGTTTCGCGGTCGCCATTCTGATGCATCGTCGACGAGAAACTGGAAGCCTGCCGAGACCACGCGGTAATCGTCCTGAATCGTTCCTGCAACAGGAATGATCGCGCGCCGTGTGATTGAGTTACTGACTCCCGCCGTGCGGACGGCGATCACCGGTGGTTTGTCGGGGATGCCGCGAATACGAAGTGATTCCGGCGATGTCGAGATAATGTCGTCTTCATCATGCAGAGAAAATCGCACGGCCGTGTTGGACGGGATCGGCAGCCCGACCGTTGCCTGTTCGGTGTTGGCTGATTTCGAATCGACACTGACACTGACACTGACGCTGGCAGTTGTCAGCGTCAACTGGAAATTCGCGGAGAAGCTGAGTCCGTCTGCAGACAGCAGCGGCTGATCTGCTGCGACGGTCGCGGAGTATCCGTCCAGCGCGACCAGTTGACAGGAAACACGGTCGCCTGACAGTTCGAAGAAGTCCGTCGTTACCACAACTGATTGCAGAGGCTTGTTGCTGTCGGCGTGAAGTCGAAACTCCGTGCCAATTGGCAACAACAATTCGCTGCCCAGAATAGGGACCTGTGTTTCACGCTCAGTGTTCCAGCCGGTGTAGGCCGGATAGCGACATTCCACCTGCATGGCGTTGATGCTGGGCGGTGTCACCGATTCAATACGCAGTGGAACGGGCGTCCGGAAATCTCCTGCCAGCACTTCCACATCCACTACTTCCTGGAGCCTTGTCAGAATGAAACGGAAACTCCCGTTCGCCGTGGGTGCCACATAGGTTCTGCTGCGACTGCCGTTTTCCCGGATCACATCAACGCGAACGCGTTCCGGCATCACCCAGGGTTCTCCAACAGCAGACAGACCGTCCGGAACACGCATTTCCAGTTCAAGGTCTGCTCCGCGCGGATGCAGATACGTCGGTCTGCCGGCGATCTCCCGAAATGCCAGTCGCCGATCACCCGGCTGAGCAATCACGCTGAAATCCAGAGCTGTGGTTCGCAGATGATAGGCGTCTTCGCATAGCACGAATGCGCTCCACCATTGTCCGAGTGACCCCGGTCGGATGATGGCAAACAGAAACACCGACGCAGCCAGCAGACCGGTCAGCCAGCCGCGTTTTTTGAGCGGTGCGAAGTCGAAGACGTCGTCGGCGTTCACGCTGGATGCCATGCTGGCGGTTTTGTTTACGGTGCGCTGCAGCATCCCTGAGACGACCTGTCCGGAGTCCGGGTAGCCATACTGACCTTCGACGGTTGTGATCAAACGATCCTGGAACTCGGGAAAGCGACGTTCCAGCAGCAGCGCCAGGTCTGCATCTTTGGCGTTGCGCAGCAGCGGTTGACCAATGTGTTGAAACAACAGCCACGCCGCGCCAATCGCCATCACACAGAACAGGATGTAGCGCAGTCCGGCAGGTAGCTCAAGCCGCTGCAACGCGAACCAGCCGGCATCAATGCCTGAAGTCAGCCAGAAGGTGATCGCGGCGATCGAAATGACGAACAGCAGGCCGGAGATCAGTGAATACTGTCGCAGCTGCGAACGCATGGATGCGATGAGTTCCCGGACGGAGAGCGGGACTTCGATGGCGGTTGAGTTTTGTTTGTTGCTGGCCATAGAGGTGCGATGTTGGCAGACAGAGAATGTATTCGGACCGCTGCTGACAGGGACGTTTGTCCAGGAAAAATCGAACGGCAGCAGAGTTTTCCCCGCGACAGCGTGTTGGAGATCAACATTCGCCTATTGTCTGCATTCCGGCAACATTTTGCGAGCCGAAACGGGCAACGCCCTAAAGGACTTCGGGCTGGGAAATCATTGGTTTCCAATCGCGTCGGCATTGATAAGCCCCGGATGGGCTTCTGTGCGATCACCAGGCCTGACGGGCCGACGCATGTTTGGGTTGTGTCGGCCCGTCCGGCCTACAATGCTCGCAGCAGTCTGTCCAGGTCTTCTCAGACCCGGCAGGGGATAGGCCGACCCCGCGGGCCATAACCCCTCCAACTTCCGACCAACGTTTTTGCTGTCCAAAATCCTTCACACCAGTGCGGAATGGGCTGTCGTTGCCCGCGAGATTATTTATGGGACTCCCCGATTTCACTAAGATTGTCGCAGTCGACACAGATTATTTTTCTGCGCGAGTTGCCAGAAACGATCTGACGACAATCACCAGTCCGAAAATTAAACCGCAGATCGTGACCACTCCCTGGCCCGCGGCCTGCCCCTGTCCTTGGGCGGTTTTCATGTTGGGCGGGCCCATGATTGCCAGTTGGACGGCGTTGGACGCCACAGAGGCGCCCATGATACCGAATCCAACGATCGCTTTTCTGGACCAGTGACGCTCACCACTTTTTGACTTGCCCGCCTTCCTGCGACTGGTTGCGGATTTCTTTTTCGTCCTTGGCGGTGGCCCCGCGTCAGCGCCGGGGACCGTGCTTTCGTAAGGGTCGTCGTAGTCCTCTTCGACGACGGCTGGTGCGGGGCGTTTCTTTTTCTGCCCGCCCGCTGTGGGCACCTGAATCGTCGCCTGACATTTTGGGCAACGCACCTTTTTGCCCGCGGCGGCCGCACGTACCGCAAGCTTCCCGCCGCACTCGCCACAGGACACTCGGATTTTATCGTTCATCGAACTTTCTCTTTTACAGGTGTGATCGGGACAGAGGCGGAATCTCGACAGCAGGTCATCGCTGGCATCCGCAGCCAGGCAACCCGATCATCGGGAAGCTCACGCCCTGCCCTGCGAATTCCCAGTAGAATTTCGGCGCTGGTTCGCCATCCACTTCCTGCATCGTCGCGGCTTCAAAAATTCGTCCATTGGCGATTGTATATTGAATCTTCTGCGAGTCACGAATCTCGACCGTTGGATCCGCCCCCGATTCGATGACGACGATGTCTGCCAGTTTGCCAGGTTCCAGTGAGCCGATGTCGCCGTCCAGTCCCAGATATTTCGCGCCGTGCAGTGTGCCGCTGCGCAGCGACTGCATCGGCGTCATGCCGCCCTGCACAAAGCTCCACAATTCCCAGTGCGTGCAAATGCCGTTCAACTGTCCGTGCCCGCCTGCTTGTACCAGGCCGCCGTCGTCGACCAGTTGTTTGGCGATTTCCGCCACCCGAATGTGGTTGTAATCTTCCAGAGGCGACTTGTTGCGACGCCGTGAACGTGGGTTCAGACGGTGGGGAGGAATGAAGCTCTGCAGTCGCGGATGCTGCCACAGATCATCCACTTCGTACCAGTATTGTTCTCCGGAAATACCGCCATACGCTACGCACAACGTGGGCGTATAGCCGACTCCCGTTCCACGCCAAAGATCCATCACGTCGTCGTAAGCGGTCTGCACGGGGAGTGTGTGTTCGATGCCGGTATGCCCGTCGACGATCATGGTCATGTTGTGCATGAACGTCGAGCCACCTTCCGGAACCACCATCATCTTTAACTTGCGAGCAGCTGCAATCACCTGCTGCCGTTGATCCCGTCGCGGCTGGTTGTAGCTCTTCACCGAAAACGCGCCGACGGCCTGCATGCGCTTCAAATGGAATTCCGCATCTTCCAGACTTTCGATTTCCGCTTTGAAGCTGCCTGCGGCTCCGTACAGAATGGTGCCGGTCGAGAACGTGCGAGGCCCGGTGATCAGTCCCGCTTTGGTCAACTCGCTGGCCGCGAAAATGCTCTGGGTATCGTTGGACGGATCGTGAATCGTCGTGACACCGAAGGCCAGTCGCGCGTAGTCGACCCAGTTCTGTTGCGGCGTGATGCCCTGAGTTCCCTGAGCTCCGTGCGCATGCGCGTCGACGAATCCCGGCAGCACCACCTGGCCTGTGATGTCGATCAAACGCGCGTTGGCCGGCACCTTCACTTTCTCACGCGGCCCGACTTCGACAATGCGATTGCCTTCGACAACGATCGTCCCGTTTTCGATGACGCCGTCCGGTCCCATTGTCACGATGCGACCACCGACCAGCGCGAAGCTGCCTGACGGGGCCGCGTGCCGGGCTTTGAAACCGATGGCGACCGACGTCGCTTTTGGCTTCCCGGCCTCTTCCTTCTCCGAAGCTGCCGCATCTTCGTCGCCCTGAGGTTTCTTTGTTTCCTTCGCTTTCTTCAGTTCAGGCAGCGCGGTGAAGTCGCTGATCGTGGCAGTGAATAGATCCGGTCCCAGCGACCAGTGCAGCCGCTGTCCGTCGCCGGAAAAGTGAGGCCAGTCGCCCGCCTGATCGCTGAGTTTACGAACGGGCAGACCTTCGAACTTCGGCCCCACTTTGATCGGTTTACCGGTGCTGACAAACGGAGCCAGGTATACGTGAAATCGTTCGACGAAGGCAATTTGCGATCCGTCCGGGCTGAGACAGTAATCAGTCGCCCACTGGCTGGTGTAGTGTTCGCGTTCTTCGTTGCCACTGAGGTCCACGGAATACAGCGTCAGATTGTCGGCGTCTTTTTCCGACTTCGTGCGCTGCAGAAACACACGCTCGTTGTCCGCACCAAACTGAGGCAGCTGACCATTCCTTGAGATCCGCGTCGGTTGTCCGCCAGCGGTCTCGATTTTGTAGATGCCCGGGTCATGCGAATACAGGGGCGATCGCAGCATGCCGCCACTCGTCTTTTCGAATACGATCAGACGGCCATCCGGTGAGAACGCAGGATCAATATAGTGTCCCGGACGAATAGTGATGGGACGGTTGGTCGCTGGATTATCGACCGCCACCATGCGAATGCTGCCCAGCGCGCGATCGTTCCAGGTGGTGTACACCACAAAGCGGCCGTCCCGCGAAAAGCTCGGACAGAATTCGAACTCATCTTTTCGTTGCGTGAGTCGCCGCAGTGAGTTGTTTGTGAGATTACGCAGATACAAATGCCCCAGCGCCTGAAAGATCACACTCTTTCCATCCGGCGATGTTCTGACCCACCGCAGCATGCGCACGTCGAACTCTTCCGGCGCGACGTCGATCGGAAACCGCACTTTTTCTGTGACGGTTCGCGTGTCCTGAATGCGAAACGGGATCACATTGGCGGCCCCATCGTTCACGTTAATGCGGCGGATTTTTCCTTTGGCCCAGGCGACGATCGACTGCCCGTCCGGCATCCATGCGAAGGCCGGATACACACCATGAATAGCCCAGGCTTCCTGCATGTCGCGTTCGAGCTTATCGTAGATCAGTCGCACAGCTCCCGATTCGACATCGAACAAATGCAGGCCGGTCTTCGCACCGACGCGCCGCACAAAAGCGATCGTCTTACCATCCGGTGATGGCGTTGGTCGACACGCGCCGCCGGGGCCCGTGATATACGCTTCGGTTTCGCCCTTCTGCAGATCCAGCCGTTTGATGACATAGATCTGGCCGTTCGAATCCTTATCGTATTCGAAGGTGTCGCCCGACGTGCTGTCCTGCGAGTAATACAAATAACGTCCATCCGGGGAGTACGCCGGTTCGTTGATATCCTTCTGATCGTTTGGACGTTCCGTCAGTTGCACACCAGTCATCGCGTTTGTGGCAAAGGCATCGCGGTGGAACATCCACAGTTCGCCGGCTCCCAGAGACCGTCGACTGCTGAAGTGCTTGCGAGCTACCAGGTACTGATCATCCGGAGACCACGCTGGTCCATTGACCAGGCGAAAGTTCTCCTTCGTTACCTGTTGCAGCTTTCCGGTGGCGCGGTTCACGACCCAGATATTGTCGCCTGCTTTGCCGGGCTTGTCGCCATCGGTGTTCCGGTCGCTGGTGAACGCGATCCACTGGCCATCATGACTGAATCGCGGCTGCATGTCCCATGCCATACCGGACGTCAGCGGTTTCGGCGAATTCCCGTTGCTGCCATCCGCTCCGCTGATGGGCATGATGTACAGATCGCCCAGCACATCAAACACAATTTCGGTGCCATCCGGACTGACGTCGACCGTGACCCATGTGGCTTCACCGACATCGATCGGCTGTTCGTGCTGCGGACCCGGTGGCGAAGTGATCAGCCAGCTGTCATCGGCCGCTTTGGTGTCTTTTTTGCCTGCATCTTCCTTATCCTGGTTACTGCAGAATGCTGGAGTGCCCGAACCCATGATCAGCAGAGCAATCGGCAGGGCCGAGAGATTCAACACGTTCCGGATTGAGTGTCGCAGAATCGAAAATGTCATCGCAGGGGGCTTAACTGATGGAAGTGGAATTTGAGAGCGTTGAATAAACGGGCTGAGGAAAACCGGACGTGCAAACTCGCCAGGTGAAGACGCTTCCTGTCTGCCAGCGTAACAACATCTGCGGGCGAATTCACTTGCTGGCGCTTCGTGCTGGTGTGGCGGGCACTGCCAGTTACTGCACTTCCGGGAACTCAAACTCGCTGACCTGTTCACCGGTCGTCTTGTGGTGTCGAATCGTCAGCTTCGGTTTCTTCGCCTCGCCGAGGTGCTTGAGCTCCCCGGACAGAAAGCCGCCTTTGACTCGCAGAAATCGGTGGACCGGACGTTCGTCTCCAGGCTTCCAGCCGAACTCATGGTCGTCACTTCCCGGTCCGCAACCGAATTCCCAAAGCTTCGTTTTTTCGTCAACGGACGCATACTGCCAATGACGGTCGCCGCACATGATGATCACATTGTCGATCGTCGAAAGCTGGTCGCGCATTTCTGTACCCTCATGCTCAAACACATCGTTGGCGTGATTGTCTTTCTTCCCCGATCGGTCCGGGCCAACAATCGGTGTCGGACTGCAAATCAGCTTGAACGTCGCCGTCGATTCCTTGAGCGTCGTGAACAACCACTGTTTTTGTACCGCGCCGAGGATTGTTTTGTCTGGTCCGTCCGGCTGGTTGTTCGGACTGCGGTAATCGCGGCCTTCCAGAAACCACACCTGCAGTTCCTTGCCCCACTGCACGGTTTTGTAGCGTGGAGCATGCGACGGAAACTGTTCTTCATTGAAAATCTGCACGCCCTCTTCGAAGCTGACCGTGCCGTACATCTGCCCCGCCCAGCAGTCGTTCTTTAGCGTGTCGTGGTCGTCCTTCAGGAAGTATGTTGAAGTCGAATTGTAGAACTGACGGTAGTTCGGCAACGCAAAGATGCGTCCCCACTTGAATCGCATCAGCTCCCGCGTCATCGCCCACGGCCGCGGCTTGTCGTAGTATTCGATGTCGCCAGCGTGAACCACGAAATCGGGATTCAGCTTTGTCATCGAAGGATAGATCCTGTGCCCCAGCATCCCGTCGTCACGGCGAATAAAGTCGTGGCACGTGGTAAAGCAAAACGTCATGTCGCGAGTCTGCTGCACAGCAGGCGCGGTGCGGAACGAACCCTGGACCTCAGTCGTCACTTCGCCACCTTCGACTGCGCGTGTTGAGACAACCGTTGAGTACAACGTGTCCGGAGTCAGGCCTTCCAAACGCCATTGCGCGGTGAAGTCCTGTTCTGCGCTCGTGGTTTTCCAATCTGTTGATTTGTCATCACTCGGCTTTCCTTCGGGAAACCAGGCCAACCGAACCTGACCCGCCTGGCCCGGGCAGGCTCCGATCATTTCGTTCAACGTGGCCCCGGCCGGCAGTTGCGAGTTCAGGATTTCGACCGCGTCACGACTGTTGCTGAGTTTTCCAGCAGCCTTCTTACTGAGATTGACGAATTGTTTCCCGTCAGCGACGAATTCCGGTCGGGCCGTTGTTCGAGTCCAAATGACGATGGAAGTTTGATCGGCCCAGCTGTTGCGAGTCGCATTGGCCAAAAACGGACCAGTTTGATTCGGTGGGCCATTCGTCTGCGCGAACGAGACATTCAGGACCAGAACGACAAACAGACCAAGAACACGGAACGGAATTTTCATTTTCTGATTCGTTACAGGTTCGACAACAGACTCGCGTGTGAACCTCACACCGTCGAGATTCTTAAACACTCGCTAACTTCACGCGTCCCCGGAATTGTCCACAGCATCGATCGTTGGCTTGAACCAAGGGTGACAGGACCAGAACGCATCCGGAGTTGTTTCCAACATAACACAGCGTTTGTCGACCTGAAAGGCAAACGATTTGAATCGTCTCTGGCAGCGTGCATCCGCTGGTTGGGACGTGCCTGGAGATTCCGCAATTAGGGAAAGCCGAATCGTGCTGTTGGTCTGCCATGCGGGCTTCATGCGGCAGAACGGTTAGGGGAGATTTGAACAGGAGAGAACGGAGGAAACAGAGAAAACACGAACAGCACAACTCTGTTTCCTCCTGTTCTGAACACGAGCAACTACTTTCTCCTGAAATACCCGGGGAAGGGTTTGGGCTAGGGAGCAGCAAAGTTGCTATTTCTGGGTTAGTTGCGGTATCGACGAATCGGG
>CALFOL010000460.1 GCA_937919915.1 uncultured Planctomycetaceae bacterium | reverse complement strand
TCGCAGCATGAAAACGCGCCTGGGAGAGACCACACCCTACACGACTCTGGTCGAGATGTGTGGTCTGTCGAAGCCACATCAGCCGCTCGAAGGCACATCACTCGCATCGACGCTGAGCAATCCTTCGCGGGCAACAGATCGCAATGTCTTCCTGCCATACATGAACCCGGGCGAATACGCCGTCATCAACCGCGACTGGCGTTACATCCGCTACGGCGAAGATGGCGAGGAGCTTTACAACCTTCGCGAAGATCCAAACGAATAGGCCAACCTCGCATCCGACGAAAAGTATGCCGAGCTGAAATCCCAACTGCGGAAGTCCGCGCCGCAGACCTTTGCCGAGCATGAGAACAAGCTCAACGCACGGAAGGACCTTGTGATTGAAGGCGAAGCATTTCGCTGGGAGATGGGCAAAGGCAACTACAAGCCGCTGCCGAAATACCGACCGTACACAGCCGCTGGTGCCACATCGTCGGAGACGCGCGGCCCACAACTACATCGGGGCGGACACTCGGATAATTCGGTGCGGACTCGGTGATGCTCTGCAGGAAAGCAGCGAACAATCTGATTTGTTCACACGCAGGAACCCAATCACAAGGCGCGGTCAAAGTGACTCAGTCGCGAATCTCTTCGTGACATCAGTCTGCGCGACCGCGTGCGAGATTCGCGGTCTGCCTTGCGCTGTTCGGTCGGCGAGGCATGTCAAAAATATTGGCAGCCGAGTTCTTGTGGACACTTGCGATGCTATGTCTAAACACAACGTGAGCGTGTGTTTCGATTGCGATTTGCGAAGGCGTAATGATGTTCGGGCTGTTCAGGAAAGATCCGCTGAAGAAACTGCAGGATGACTGATTCTTCCAGAGTAACTCCACTTCACAATCCAGCGTTCAGTCGCTGGGGCGAAGACTCAAATTACCACGAACTGGGCGGTCGTTTTTTTGACCACCCTTTTTCTGATGCAGGCACCGCTCTGTGATCTCACTCGGAATCGCAGTCTGCTTTAGTCGAGTTTTCAGTTTTACGAAAAAGTTACCTGCCACAGAAGTTACGCAGCACTTCCGCTGTCTCTGAGACGGCTTCCCGTCCGGCTCCAATTGCCCCGGTGAAGTGCATGAACGCATGGAGCATTCCGTCGTAACGAATCTGGGTTGTCGGTACACCCGCGGCCATCAGACGTTCGGCGAATGCTTCGCCTTCGTCTCTCAGGATATCGTATTCCGCGGTGATCACGTGGGTCGGCGGGAGTCCGGTAAGAGACTCTGCCAATGCAGGCGCAGCGAATTGGTCAGCAGTTTGCAAACCGAGATACTGTTCCCAAAACCATATCATGATCTGTCTGGTGAGTCCGAACCCCTCGGCAAATTTTGTGTATGACTCACTGTCGAAATCCGCGCTCAACGCCGGATAGATAAGCAGCTGACCAATGATCGGAGACGGCGCGGCGTCGTTCGCCGCATCGCGGGTTCGCAATGAAACTGCGGCGGCCAGATTGCCGCCAGCGCTATCACCGGCCACGATCAGCTGGGCCCCCTCAACGCCCAGTTCTTCGCAGTGCTCGGTAATGAAGGCTGCCGCGTCAAGACAATCTTCCAGTGCTGCCGGATAGACATGTTCCGGAGCTCGTCGATAGTCGACGGACACAACAATCAGGCCGGACTCGGCCGCCAAACGTCGGCACAGCGTGTCGTGACTTCCGAGATCTCCCAGAACCCAGCCGCCACCATGAAAGTACAGGACAGCTGGTGTTGCTTCGTGCGAACGTTCCGCCTGATAGATTCGCAGGCGAACGTTGTTTTCTGTAATGAGGTTCTCGACGCGGGATAACTCAGGCCCTGTTTCGAACAGATCGGTCATAGCGGAAAAAATGTCACGACTTTGCTGAGTCGGCATTTCGTCCCAGCCGGGGCGACTATTAGCGGCCACTGCGTCCAGGAAGGCCTGCGATTGAGGGTGTAGCGACATGGTTCTGTATCCTGCGATTTTCCGTGAATCGCGATACAGAATACCAGGCCGTTGATCGATCACCCCGCGCCGCACGGGAATTTATGAAATGGAACACCGATTTTTCGGGCGGCATGGCGAACGGAAGCATCGGTTCAACGGTCAGGCCGTCGTCCGTTTGTAGCTGCGTTCGCCAGAACGCGGATGGTATAAGCAATCGCTTATATGTTTTCGCACATAATAACCTGCGAATTGTCGTTGCCTTACACACTAAGCTGAAATTGATGTGTGCGATTATTTGTGGGCGGGTGCTTAGCAAATCCGCTGTCCGGCGACGGCAGCTACCGCAGAAAAAGGTAAACCGGTCTAGTCGGCGGGTCCAATGTCCAGCAGCATCGCATCCATCAGCAACGACGACTCTGCCTGATGTAGTTCCTTAAACATTTTCATCCAGTCGCGCAGCTCACAACCTAACTGGTCCGCTGCAGCCACCCACGATTTTTCCAGCTGAAGGCGGTCGCGGCAATCACGCAGAGCGTAGTCGAGGTGCAGTTTTCTCAGGTGCAGTCGCAGGACCTCGCGGCTCCATCCCGGAAACACTTCCAGCACTTCGTGCATGTAGCCTCCAAGTTGATCGTGCAGGTAACGTTCTCGCGGCATCAGTGAGATAAGCACATCCAGTACGGCCAGCAACCAGCGTTTACTGGATTCGTCCGGAGTTTCGTCGATAATATCTCGAACATCTCCGAGCAACAGATACTGAAACTCGTTGCACTCTGCCATGGAATAGATTTGTGAGATACGGATGCTTTCGGCCATCGGAGAACTCCTTCTTACGATACAGATGGGGGCGTCCGCCGCACGCCGCGGCAGAAATTCAGGACATGTCAAACTCTCTACTGGGAGCTGGAAAAGAGAGACGGGCCGAAAACACGCGTTCGGTGCCTCGCATACTTCGAGAATATGCTACGCAGCAGGACCGTCAACCCGGATGCGGCGGCTGATCGCCGAAAAATCAGGGCACCCGCAGAAAGTCGAAAACGCCCTTTGCATTCCTGGAGCGCCGCGATAGGGCGAAGAACAGACGTCAACGCTGTTTCGGCCCTTCAACACCAGGCGGCCGGTGCGCTGCGAATTCCTTTCCCGCTTGTCTTTCTGTCATAACTCAGGCTGCCGCACAGACGCCAGGAAAGACGCGGTTTCGTATAGCAGCGACAGCACTGTCTTCCATTGGAACAGCATTGGCGTCAGAAACGATGTCTGTATCCGGAGCGATTAGCCCTTGGTCGGGTTGTGGCAAACATTCCGAATACGCCGAACGATCGAGGGTGCGTCACTACTTTCAGACACAGGCTCCGGAAGTATTTTGTAAGGTTGTGTCGGCGTTGTACCGGGCAAAGTCGTGCGATTGTTGGCGGTTTCCGCTGCAATGGAAGCCCCTGCCTTTGCGGACGTCTTCATTAGTCTTGCCTTTCTGATTGATGCTGATGAATGCTGAGTCTCGCGGTGCACACCGTTTGGCACCGCTGTCTAACTCACAGAAAGGCACCTGAGTTAGTATCGCCGCAAATAAAACGATTCAAAGTCGACGATTTGATCGTAGTCGGTCCGCAACTGTAAATTTCTTGCAGCATTGCTCGGACGCACCGACACAGCAACAATCTCATGCACAACGCTTCACTGCAACTCGCGATCGAAATGACAACATGCGAGTGACAAAGGGCCGAATCGCGTGGTCTTACCTGGTCGAGGCCGCTGAGACAAGGTACGCCAGAAGATCGGCAATTTCATCCGCATTCAGTGTCGACAGCAGACCTTTCGGCATCGGTGAAATCGTCGATTCCTGGTGCGATTCCACCTCAACCTTTCGGATCTCCACCACCTTTGTCGCATCGAGCGGGTCGGTGGCAATCTGCATTGAGGGCGAACGATAGTCCCCACGGGAAATGACGCGACCGACGATTGTCTTTCCAGCCTGCGTGACCACCTGAACGTTGCGATACTTTTCCGCCACAACGGCAGATGGTTCAAGAATAGAATTCAACAGATCGCGCTGACTGAATCGACTGCCCACTGACGTCAGATCCGGGCCAACAACTCCACCCTGTAATCCAACCCGATGACAGCGGCCACACGATGCTGCGTTGAACAGTTCACGGCCTCGTTCAGAACTTACTCCACTGCGCCCGGCGGCAGCCAGCAATTCTCCGATGTCGCCAAACGCCCAATCGCGTACATGCGGCCGACTCTTTGTTACGGGCGGATCTTTTGCGGGATCCGTTCGCTGAACGAGATCCCCCAGACGATTCCGTTCCGACCTGGAAAGACTGGCAACCGCCGCCTCGCGAATCTGCTTCAGGAATCCCGGCATCCCATCGCCGCCGATGGCTGTTTGTTCGACGTCATTCAAAATGTGAAAGAATGTTTCACGATCGTCAGCTTCCCAACCGGTTGTCGCGTTTCGCAGCAGAAACAAATTCAGCATGCGGTCTTCCTGCCGAGTGGACATCTTCATCAGTCGCACAATGTCAGCGTTGACTGCAGTATCATCGATTGTCATGTCCAGTCGACTCAACTTTGCGACGACGTCTCCAGCCCCGGTTGGCGCGAAAGTTGGCGCTGCGTTGGTTTCCCTGGACAACCAGCTTTCCAAAAGTGCTTGCGTAGGCTGCAATAGATCCGCATCCAATGACGACGGATCGGTCAAACATCGTGCCCATGCCTGCAACACAGTCAGCTTGTCGTAGGCGGAGAGATCGACTGTTTCGAGTCGGCTCAATGCAGCGATAATTTCCGGTGCGGTTTCTGGTGCGGTTCCGCGAGCCAACGCCAGCAAGGCGACGCTGGCTAATCGCGCGTCGGTTTCCGCCAAAGCACGTTGCTTCCAATGGCCAACGTCCTGATGTTCCAATGCCACGCAGGCTGCCTGACGAATCGCAGGATCGACGTTCGCCAGATGCGGCCAGACAGAATCGACCACGTTTTCACGGTCATCCCGTTGATGCCGCTGCTCCAGCTGTCGCCGAAGTTCCCGCTGCTGTTTCGAGAACGCCTGTCGAGCACTCTGGTGCGCGGTGATCGGTTGTTCCGAAGATTCACCGACCCAGCGAATGCGGTACAGTGACGATTCCGTTTTGCGGCCGCCGGTGATGATGTACATCCCACCGTCCGGGCCAAAGTCCAGATCCGTCACGTTCAACGGCCGACCCTTAGCGAAGGTCTCACTGCGACAAACGTAACCTGCTCCGCGCGGAAACAGGTGGCAGGCCACAATGCGACCGTACGTCCAGTCCAGAATGAACAGTGCATTCCTCCACGGTTCCGGAAAGTGGCTTGTTGTCCCAAATTTCACCGCGGTCGGCGACCCCTTGCCGATCGTTGCCGTCGGCAGAGCGTTGTCGGGATGATCGAGTTCATACGGCGGCCATTGCTGTGTCAGACCTCGCCAGCCAAAGTCTGCTCCTGACGTCAGCTGATTGAGTCGGGTGGGACGATACCAGGGTGCCCCCATGTCGAATTCCGCATCAGCATCGTACGTAAACAGCTCACCATCCTGGTTGAAATCGATGCCGAAGGGATTGCGCAAACCGGTCGTCATCAGTTCCCAGTTCTGGCCGTCTTTGTCGGTGCGAACGACATGTCCCTGAGACTGAGGCTTCTGAAGCTGGCCGTCACGAAACGGCGAAGTCCAGTCTCGTATGTCAGATTGTGGCAGTTCGACTGAGTCGCCGTGAATGCTGTAGATCATGCCGTCCGGGCCCAAAGCAAGATCGTTGCGACCGTGTCCAACGCCGCCGGGGAATGAACGCAGCAACTGCACGACATCGAACTGGTCGTCCGCGTTGGAATCATGCAGACGATACAGGCCTTTCGAATTATTGGCGTTGGCATACAAATCGCCGTGCGCATACAACAGTCCGCGACATTCCATCAGGCTTGCGTTGATCGACTCAACGGATTCCGCTTTCCCGTCCGCGCCCAGAGTCATCCGCAACAGCCCTTTGTCCTCACGAGCAATCGTCAGGCGTCCTTTCGGATCAAACGCCATGCTGACCCATGACCCCTCGTCCGCTCCGGCCTTGCGCAATAACTCAGCTTCGAACCCGGGTAGAGTGAAAACGGCTGCGGGTGCTGCGGTGTCCTTTTCAGACGCGAGCTGCCACTGCGTATAGTCGTCGAAAGCGGTGATCCTGCTACGCTGCGGGTCACCCCAGAATTTCGAATTCACTTTGCCCGAACTCACGGCAAAATTCGTCCGAGCGTTCCATGTCGAGTCAGTGACGACCTGCGTAACGTCTTCGCCCGCGAAGATTTTCAGACTCAAGGCGATCGCCGCCGGTCCCGCTGTACTCTTCGCACTGAGCTGAATCGAATTGTCACCCAGCTTCAGGTACGGAGCGACGTCCAGATTCAGCAAAGGGCCGTAATTGTCGACGGCCGCTACAGTGGTACCATTCAACGCCACGGAACAGGACGCGAAATCAGCCGCCAGCTGCAACCGCGCTTCGGTAATCGACTGTTCACACGTGAAACTACGGCTCAGAATCACGTCGAAACTTGTGTTGTCACCCGTCGCCCAGATCCATTCCGGGAGTGACTCTGCGATCGACGCGGTTCGTGCGTTGTTACCGCCGACAGAAATCTCAGGGATCAACGCCATCACGGCGCACGCAAGAAGCAGCAGTCTCATACTATGGCATTCATGAAATGGAGGCCGTAACGCGATTCGACGATTCATAGTAACGATGGACAGATCGGATTCCGATCGTCCGATCCGCGGTCGGTTCCGTTTTCGACTCAATCATCTCAGGGCCAATTCGACCCGATCGAGGCTGCCGTTGTCATTGGTAACGCGAACAACAGCGTCCTGAAAGTGCTGGCGAATAAGCTTCATGAGGTCCCGCCCGTCTTGCGGCGAGAATCGCAGGCTGAGGGCGATGGTCCGATCGCTCGCGGGGGCATGGGGACGATCCTCAAAGGACGCGATCCGGACCTGGGGCGTGATCTGGCGATCAACGTGTTGCTGGATGCTCACAAAGACAATCCCCTAATAATCCAACGGTCATTCGAAGAAGCTCAGATCGGCAGTCAGCTGCAGCATCCAGGGATCGCTCCGATTGACGAACTGGGGCAGTTCGCGGACAAACGCCCGCTTTTTGCGATGAAGCTGGTCAAGGGAGAAACGCTGGCGAACGGGCGATAGGTGCTGCTAAATGCGTTGATTCGCCGCCATATTGAGTGCCCCATAATACTTCTTGAAAGACGATGTGATGGTGCTTGGTGGTGAGTTTCGCACTGATGATTTGCAGGGATCATGGGATCGATAGATTTCCGTAGCGGAGTATCGTATATCTCACCTAAAACCAAACCTCGACTCTTTGTTTCTTGCCGCTTCAGAGAGCGAATCGTTCAGCGAACGAGCCGCGTTTCTGGCAGACGCTTTGCGCCTGCGCTTTTCCATAAAACCATACAGGATTCAATTCTCCTATGTCTGATCGCATCATATTCCGCACCGGCGAAG
>CALFOL010000459.1 GCA_937919915.1 uncultured Planctomycetaceae bacterium | reverse complement strand
TCTACCGTGAGAAAACGACGAGCGACAGCTAATCAGCGGTGATCGGTCCAGACAGGTTCCAACAGCGTATTACGCTGACTTGTGGCCGCGGGGCACGCGTTTCGATCGAAGAAAGTCGCGAGCGAGTGCTGTTCACAACAATAAGTAAACTGCTTTAGTCGAATCCAGCTGCTGCCAGTCGACTGATCAGTGTTTTCGCCAGGTGATTTGCGAAAAAAAAAACGCCTGCGACGGAAATCGCAGGCGTTGTGTATTCATTCGGCAGGCGTGCGTATTCAGGCAGCGTCGTATTCCGACAACCGGTTGCCTTCTGCAAAGTTCCCTCCATTGCCGTTCAGCGAGTAACGCATGTAATAGGCATCTTCCATTGTGTCGTCGTAGTGGTTGCGAAGAACCGACAACGCTCGGAACCCGCTGTTTGCAAAGAACAACTGGGCGTTGAGGTTTGTTTCGCGGACTTCCAGCACGATCTCCCGCCGGCGCTGTTGAGACAGCTTATCGACAAGGCGTTGCACCATCTGAGTGCCGATACCCTGTCGCCGTATGTTGGGAGAAACTGAGAAGTTCAGGATGCGCAGCATCGACTGATGCAACTCGTAAATCATGAATCCAACGATCTCATGATCCAACTCTGCAACAGTGCCGATGCAGTTGCGCTGCCGTAGACAGCAAAGGAACTCCTCCTCCGTCCACGGGAACTCAAAACTGCTTCGTTCGATCGTGAGGACTTCGTCCATATCACGTCGAATCAACCAACGAATTTGCGCCTGTCGAGCCGCATTTTGTGCGGACTCTGTATGCAGACTCAATTTTGCCTTCTTCAACCCCATTGCGGCCTCCGTGCCGTCGCGTATTGAAGTAATTGCGGCCGCGTAGTGCGTTTGCAATGTAATGTAATGTAATGTAATGTTTTGATAAATTGATCGACAGGAGGATATCACATGTGCCAGTGACACGTCTACGGTAAATCGGCTCTCAGCAATTGTGCTTCGAGACAATCAGACACCTGACGTGTGCTTGGGCAATGATTGCCCAACCTAACGGCGTCCTGCAGCATCTGCCCAAGAACGCGCCCTCGACCCCCAAATGCCACGTCTCGCCAAAAGGAAATGCCGAAGATGAACGATTTGCTGATAATGTG
Source organism: uncultured Planctomycetaceae bacterium (assembly GCA_937919915.1). Classification (GTDB taxonomy): domain Bacteria; phylum Planctomycetota; class Planctomycetia; order Planctomycetales; family Planctomycetaceae; genus Fuerstiella. The sequence continues at coordinate 2,662 of CALFOL010000459.1, read as the reverse complement.
GGATTGCCCGGATTGGTAATTCTGTAAACAGCCCCCTCAGACGCCTTTTTGCTCCGACCAAATGTCCCAGACGGTCTGGAGCGGCGGTTCTGCAAATGGTTAGGCGATTTCGGGTCCATTTCCAGGAGACAACGTGACCGGAAGTGGAACGTAGGGTAGGGTACCGGGTCCATTGTTTGCAAATTGGCGTCTTTTTTTCCGGGGTTGCAGACTTGTTCAGGCGAACGTTTGATCCGTTGACGTTTCACCGTAGAATCGCAGTTAACGAATATTTTCCCATGTTTGTCTCCTTGTCGTCAATTTCCTACGGAACCCCGCATGCTTGAAAACGCCACTCACAAAGCTGGCAAAATATGGCAAAAGGTGTTCGGTGTCGTGCTGCTCACAAACCTGGCCTGGTGCCTCGTCGTAAACGCCGACGAAACAGCGTCGGCAACTGAGAAACCCCCAGCCCCATCCACCACTGTGGATCCGAAAGCGGATGCACCATCGACTGCCGACGCGGCGAAGAAGGTCGAAATTGACCTGCTGGAAGAGGATCTTTCCGTCACCTGGAAACATTTCTCTTCCAAAGAGGGTGTACCAATTGGGGAAGTCTGGAACGTTTCGAAGGTCGGTGAAGAAAAGCAATTGAAGTGTTCCGGAGAGCCAAAGGGTTTTCTGTATACCAAGAAGCAGTATGCGAATTTTGTACTGACATTTGAGTGGAATGTCTCCGAGGCAAACGCAAACAGCGGCGTGTTGGTCTATACGCAGGATGAACCGCGGCTGTGGCCGACTTCCATGCAGGTGCAATTGCATCAACCTCAAGCCGGTGACCTGTTCCCCAGCGGCGACGCAAACGGAAATACGACTCAGGCTCCGCCAGAACTCGCCAAAGAAATCGGCACCTGGAATACCTGTCGCGTTCAAAGCTACGGCGGACAGTTATCTGTAGAGATCAACGGTAGAAAAGCGGGCGAAGTTTCCGGGTGTCAGCCAGCCACAGGCTTCATCGCGTTGCAAAGCGAAGGCTCGACGACCCTGTTCAGGCGATTAAAACTGCGAGAGCTGACCTCTCCGATTGTGCAGGACGTTCCCACCCAGAGCACTGAAGTCGAACGCTCTGTCGAGAAGTCGCCTGAGCCGGTTCCAGCCAAAGGGGTTCCAGCCAAAGGGGTTCCAGCAACCTAGAGTGCGGTCGATCCGTCGATACAGCGAATTACGCTGGCCTGTGGCCGCGGATGACGCGTTTCGTCCTACGTGAGCTGGTTCCCGCGAGCCAGAACCGTCCACAATAAAAGGGACGTTGCAGCAGGCGACGAGCACGCTATTCGCTTTTGTCTGCAGCGGCGCCATCCCGCGACTCGTCCTCAAGAATGACCCTCACCCGCTCAGCGCGTGAGTTACGCACTTCCAAGACTTCCGCATGTCCACGCCCGAGCGGAATTCGGTCACCCGCTTCGAGGATCGTGCCTTTCCGTGAAGTCAGCAGTCCGGAGAACGTATCAACGTCATCGCCTTCCCGATAGATATTCAGGACCTTCTCAATTACATCAATCGGCGTACTGCCCTGCACAATAAACTGACCTGCGCCATCAGGAACAATCTCGGGGCTCTCAATGTCGAACTCGTCCTGCACACTGCCGACGATTTGTTCGATAACGTTCTCCATCGTGACAATGCCGATGATTGTCCCATACTCATCCAGCACAAATGCCATGTGTTGTCGCGTTGCCTGGAAATGCCGCAGCAACTTACTGATCGGCATGTTTTCCGGAACTGTTTTCGGAGGTCGAGAGAGTTCGCGGATTTTGAAATTATCGGCGTCTTCCACGGAAATCAGATCTTTGATGTGGATGACTCCCAGGATGTTATCCAGCGAACCATCGCACAGTGGAAATCGTGTGTGTCGAGAACGCCGGGTTTGCTGCATACAGTCGGCCAATGATTGACGGACATCAAAGAACTCAACATCGGTACGGGGAACCATGACCCGACGGCAAATCATGTCGTCGAATTCAAAGACCGCGTCCAGCAACCGATGCTCTGACCGAGTCATCTCGCCGTGAACCCGAGCTTCTCTCAGCAACGCGCGAATTTCTTCTTCACTGTGCGGCGTATCGTGACCGGCACCTTCGACACCCAAACGCTTCAAAATCACTCCCGTCATCCAGTTGAGACTGATCAGCAGCGGATAGGACAGAACGTAAAACAACCGCATCGGAACGGCACACCACAGAACCATTTGTTCCGGCCGCCGAATCGCAAAAATCTTCGGAGCCTGTTCGCCGATCACCAGATGCAGCGAGGTAATCAGGGTGAAAGAAATCACAAAGGCGACGCCGTGAATCACCGCCGGATTAGTCACGCCAACTCCGGACAGCATAGGTTCCAACAGTCGCGCGAACGCAGGCTCACCTAGCCATCCCAGGGCCAGTGACGCCATTGTAATGCCCAGCTGACACGCTGACAGAGAATCTTCCAGTCGCTCTGCCAGCCACAGTGCCGTCTTCGAAAACGGACGGTTTTGTCGTACCAGTTCTTCGATCTGGCTCCCGCGGACCTTTACCAGAGAGAATTCCGCGGCGACGAAGAAACCATTCAAAATGACCAGAAAAATTGCCAGTGCGACTTCAGCAAGGTCAAAAACCCATGGGGCCATTACTAACTTTCGAGAGGT
>CALFOL010000458.1 GCA_937919915.1 uncultured Planctomycetaceae bacterium | reverse complement strand
GTCGTGTTACGCAGACCTCGCGGACATTCAGGGTAACGTCCTGATCCGTGATGCGTGGCGCTATCGAGACTACGTCATCGGGGCGTTCAATTCAGACAAACCGCTGGATCGATTTGTCCACGAGCAGATTGCCGGCGACCTGTTGCCTTACGAAAACGTTAAGCAACAGCGCGAACAGATCATCGCGACTGGATACCTGGCGATCGGTCCGTGGACGCTTCAGAACTACATCAAGGGGCAGCTGGCGGCGGATGTTGTCGATCACCAGATCGATCGCATCGGACGCACGTTTCTCGGCCTGACAATTTCCTGCGCGCGGTGCCACGATCACAAGTTCGACCCGGTTCCCACCGCGGACTACTACGCATTGGCGGGAATTTTTCACAGCACTCTCACCACCAGCTACGACGGTCCTGGCGTTTGGAGTCAGATCACGCACGTGACGCTGCCGGAGCTGCCGGGGGCTGCTGCAGAGTTTGAGGGACTTTCCCAGGAGGTTAACCGGCAACAGCAAAAACTCCGGGTAGAACTCGCCGAGCTACAGCGTCACGAAGACGCGCACAGGTTTACAAAGAAGGCCGTCAACGATCAGGCAAACGCACTCACGCTGGAATCAGGAATAGACGCGAACGATGACGGGCGCGAGTATCGCGTTTCTTTCGCCGCAGGTCCTTCGGTTTGGGCTGGTGCGACCCAGGCGACGACTGAGCACGATGGTTTGGTTCTGCAGGTGTTACGCAAAGACGGGACGGTGCTTGCCTACCACGTTCGTCGACCGCACGCCTGGTCCGGAATGGCGACCGCTCAACAACTCAGCGCAGCGTCGTTCGGTTATACCGGAGATGGCTCAGGCGACGTCACGCTGCATGTGACCTCAAGCGATTACACTGGTCGGTTCGGCGGTGTAATCGACGATTTGTCGATCGTGGAATCAAACACCTCGCGACTTATATTCACGGAAGATTTCGATAAGTGCCAACTCGGCAACATTCAGGGAAAACAGGCCGGCACCGAGTTGCCCGTCTATGCGAAATGTACCTTTCCGGGCTGGACGGGTGCGGGGATTAATCATTCACATGTAGTCGATATTGGTGAGCGCGATAAACCGAATTTTGCCTTGCAGATTTTCAGCGGGCCGGCAGCCACTTCCGCCAACCCTCGCATTGCAGACATCAACCGTCAGTTGCAAAGTTTGACCAAACGTCTGGAATCGGCCGGACCCGATCGCTCTCAGGCACTTGCCGTAAAAGACATTGAAACGCCACATGACGGCCCGATCTATCGGCGTGGTGATTTCCTGTCACTCGGTGATATCGTCCCACGGGGTTTTGTGGACGCTGTTTCCGTGTCGAAGAAATACAACATCTCGCCGGGAACCAGCGGGCGTCTGCAGCTTGCTCAATGGCTGACGGACGCCGGCAATCCGCTGACTTCGCGAGTGCTCGTCAATCGAATTTGGCACCACCTTTTCGGGAAGGGGCTTGTCCGCACCGTGGATTACTTCGGTGTCCACGGAGAAACACCGAGTCATCCGGAACTGCTCGACTTCCTGGCGGTCCGGTTGCGTGAGGATGATCGCTGGTCACTGAAGGCGACGATACGCCGCATGGTGATGTCTCGCACCTACCAGATGACGTCATCATACAACGCCATGGCCGCTGCAATCGATCCCGGCAACCGTCTGCTCTGGCATATGCCTCGTCGTCGGTTGACGGCCGAATCGATTCGCGATGGTATGCTGGCAGCGAGCGGTGAACTTGATCCCAGTCGTGGAGGACCGTCACTCGGCCTTGAGCTGGAGGGCAACATTGTCGGCGCTGGCGGAAACGTGAATCCTGCCAATTGGGGCGGCAAGACGGCGGACTACATTAAGAATCGACGCTCAGTCTACCTTCCACTCAAACGCGAACGCCCCACGGGCGAACTCGAGATCCTCAGCACCTTTGATTTCCCACACCCCAGCGAGATCACCGGCGCCCGCCCCAACACAAACGTTGCTACTCAGGCTCTTTTCCTGCTGAACGCACCGTTTGTGAAACATCAGGCCAACAAGCTGGCCGAACGTCTGACGAAAGAAGAACCGGACGACGAACGGGCCCGCCTTAATCGGCTGTATCTGCTGACAGTTAGTCGCCCGGCCGACGCGAAAGAAATCGAGGCAGCGATGACGTTCCTCGACCAATGCACTCAGGATCTTGCTTCTGTTTCCAGCCCAGCCAAAGCGAGGTCGGCGGCGTGGACGCAGTTATGTCATGCCGTGCTTAGCTCCAATGGGTTCTTGTTTCGAGAGTGACGTAATCATGCAATCCCTGATACCATCAACGATTCCGTCCCGGCGGGACTTTCTCCGGTCCACGAGCTGCGGGTTTGGTTCGCTCGCGCTAAGCGCAATGCTTCAGCAGCAAGCGGTAGCCTCGCCCCCGAAAAGCGACGGTCGGCCACCTTTGGCTGCCAGGCAGTCCCACTTCCCGCCAAGGGCGAAACGCATCATCTTCCTGTTCATGTCCGGAGGCCCGTCACCGATGGATCTCTACGACTACAAACCGCAGCTCGCGATGCGAGCCGGACAGTCGATCCCCTATCAGCTTCCAGATACTGAAGCGACTGTCGGTCTTGATAACACGCGTCTCCTGGCCCCGGTCTCCGGTTTCAATCATCAGGGCGAATGTGGCCTCTACATGAGCGACCTGCTGCCGCACACCGCCCGACACGCCGATGAGCTTTGCGTTTTGCGAGCCGTGCAGGCTGACAGCCCCAATCATCCTGTTGCGATCCGGCAACTGCACACGGGCAATCTGTTCGACACCGTTCCATCGATGGGCTCGTGGCTTTCCTACGGACTGGGAACAGAGAATCAGCAACTGCCTTCCTATATCACGATTCTGCCTCAGGAAGGCGAACGCAACTTCAGCAGCGCGTTTCTGCCGGCGATTCACCAGGGGACCGCAATTCAGCATGTCGAGTCCTCACCAGACAAGGCTCCCATTCGTCACTTGACGGATTCCTCAGTTCCCCCGGACGTCCAGCGCCGCCGCATCGACCTGATTCAAGCGATGAACCATCGTCAACTGCATAGGCTCGCAACCGATCAACAAATGGAGGGCGTTATCGAGTCATTTGAACTTGCCTTCCGCATGCAGGCGGAAACCCCGCGACTGGTCGACTTTTCCTCGGAATCAAAAGAGACGCTGGACCTGTACGGAATCGGCGAGGAGCCAACGAATCAGTTCGGGCGTCAGTGTCTGTTAGCGAGACGCTTTGCCGAAGCCGGCGTCCGGTTTGTTCAGGTCTCACTCGGAGGCTGGGACCATCACGGCAACATCGCTGAAGGACTCAAAAAGGAATGCTCCGTTTCTGACAAGCCCGTTGCAGGGCTGCTGACGGATCTGAAGAGACGCGGGCTGCTCGAAGATACGCTCGTTCTGTGGGGCGGCGAGTTCGGGCGGACTCCCCACACACAGATTCTCGACGGCAACAAGAATGCTCCGGGGCGGGAACACAATCACCACGGCTTCACGATGTGGATGGCCGGAGGCGGCGTGAAAGGCGGCATCACGCATGGCGCGACCGACGACTTCGGCTACTACGGCGTGGAAGGTAAGGTTCACGTCAACGACCTGCATGCCACGATGCTGCACCTGATGGGCCTCGACCACGAGCGTCTCACCTTCGAGCACCACGGGCGACCGTTTCGGCTGACCGATGTGGCCGGAACGGTCGTCAAAGACGTCCTCGCATAGTACAACGTCCTGGCGGCTGTTTTTCACGGGCTCTCGTGTTAACGATCTTGAATAAATGCAACC
>CALFOL010000457.1 GCA_937919915.1 uncultured Planctomycetaceae bacterium | reverse complement strand
GGAGCCCGATTGCTATCCGCAACAGGTTGACCGCCTTCGCAGCTGATCGCCGCACACGCTGTTCGCGTGCAACTTCTCAGCGGTCAGAGCACCAGGCAATTCGCCCGCACCGTTCGACGCTGCGCTACGGGTGAGAAATCGGGCCATTTGTTGTTCGGTTTCCCCTGCAGCCGAGCGCCAGTCGCTCCGCTCACCCAGCGAGCCGCTTCCACCTCACTCCCACAAACTCGTGAAAAGGAACATAAAGATTGCCTGTCCCTTTTGCTGCGTTCAATTCCAGCTTGAGAAACTTCACTGATCGGCCGAAGTATCCGATCTCCTCAAAGTGATCGCGGAGATCTTTTTCCGTGCTCTTGTTGCCGATCACTGGCGACCGTGGAGTCTCCTGCATTTTGTTTTCGTCCGACTGTTTCTTCAGCAATCGCACGATGTCCAGTTCCTGATACCGCAGGATTTTCGGACGATTCATGCTCGAATCACACCACGGACAAACGTTTGAACCGTCGGCGGAAATTGACAGCACGTGTTCGCCACATTGTTGGCATGCTTCATAGGGATCGAATTCAATCTCAGTCAACGTCGATGGCTTCGCTGGTCGAGACAGATGCATCCCATCGCCGTTCTTCCACACATGCAGTTTCATGACATCGGCCCGTCGTCGTGGTGAACAGTTTTGTGAGACCCGTGGAGGATGACTTCTGCGGCCAGTCGTCCAGACTGCATGGCTCCGTTGATTGAGCCGTTGGTTCGGTAGTCGCCGCAAACGTACAGGTGATCGCGGAGCTTTGTCGGATGCACGGGCGGATCAAACGCGGGTGATGTCTGGTTTGGCAGAGCTTGAGCAATCCGGCATGTGCGAAGATGCTCCCATGCATCGACGGCATCCCCGAGCCATTCGCGGAGTTGTGATTTCACCAGCGACTGCAGTTGACTGCCATCGACGTTGGTCTTCAGGACGGTCGCAGAAACCAACGACTGACCATCGGGAGCATACTGCGGAGCAACCTGACTTGGCACGCAAAGGTTGTTCACCAGCCCGCGGCCTGTCCCGTTGAGGACAAGCATCTTCTCGACGATTGGTGGTTCGGGTGCAGAAAAATAGACGCAGTGGACAGACCGTGCCGTTCGCTGTGTTGACAGTTCAGGCAGGAAACGCGCGGCCTCCGATTGTTCCGTTGCTACGACAACTGCCGACGCAGGAATTGCCTCACCGTTCTGCAGCGTCACACGTTTTGAGTCGATTGTACTGACCGGGGAATTCATGCGAATGCAGCCATCCGGCAAACCAGCCGCCAGTTGCTTCGGAATCTGGCCCATTCCACGCGCGGGTAAAGCTGTGTCGCCCTGGCTGAACATTCGAAATACGAAGTACAACATGCGACAGGATGTTTGCAGATCGTGATCCAGAAACACACCGCCCAGAAACGGACGCAGAAACTGGTTTACCATGTTTTCGGTGAATCCGAGTTCCCTGAGTTCCTCTTCTGTCGTGCGGTCTGGCCTTTCAAACACGCTGTCCAGGCTGCCACGACCAGCCGACCACCGCAAACGCCCAATCCGAAGCTTGTCCATCAAACTGCCGACGGCAGCGAACGCCGTCTGCAGTGCATGTTGAGGTCGACGCCACGGATCAGACATACGATGGAACGCGTCATTCGTACGAATCAACGACCCCGGTTCGAACGCTTGCAGCTGCAGCGCGTCGTAGTCCAGGTGACGAATCGCTTCCGGGTAAGCGGTCAACAGAACCTGGAAGCCTCGATCCAGTAAAAAGCCATTCATTTTATCCGTGCGAACTCGACCGCCAACCCCATCCGATGCTTCCAACAGCAGGAACTCGACGCCGGTAGCGTGAAGTTCTTTGGCACATGTCAGCCCGGAAAGGCCTCCGCCGATGATGACAACTGGATCGGGCATGTTGGGTACTTTTTAGATAAAGATATCAGCCGCCGGGCGCTGATGAGGTTTAGTCGGTCGGCAACATGGCCCAGAGTTCCGGGTGACCGACGTTGCAGTGCACGGCTCGCGCTAATGGGCCGCCAAACGCCCAACTCAGGAATAACGCGGTTCTTGCGACGTTCCACGCCGGCACATAATGCGATCCGTCTTCGCTTAATGCTAGCGCTCTGCGTTCAGGACAGGGGATCGGCTGGAAGACAGATTCCGCCGAAACGGACCGCGTTGGATCCCTTTCCGTTAATCGGTCAACTTCGCGTATTGCCTGCCCCAGTTCGACAGCATCCATGCTGCCTGTCAGAGACTGGTCCAGCGCGAAGACACTCATGCGGTTGAACATCGGCAGCACCAGTAAGCCGACGAAGGAGAACAGCAGGAACCAAAGAAAGACCGTGACCAAACTGGCGACCGACGAGATCACCGCGCCGCTCATCATGATCGCCGCCGTGAAGCTGGTGATGTTCCAAAGCATGGCGAACAGGATGCCTCGAAGACGGCCGCCGGATTGAAAGGCGGCTCGCCGACGATTCACCACCATTTTCAGAAATGACGGCTGCAAACGCGTCTTCCAGTCAGCGGGAATCAAAATACTCTCAAACCCAGGCAACCCGGTAATGCCTCCGGCGAAACGCTTATCGGAATGACAGACGAAGACGGTCGAACCATCGCTGGCATCGCCGATTCGTTGAGCTGTCATGGCCTGCCAGATGAGTTCCTGACCGGCGAGCAGTGTGAACTGCACGACAGAAAACATTACAATCAACCAGGGTGCTCCGATCTCGCGACCGATCTGCAGGTAGAAGAAAAATGTGACTGAGTAGAACAGCACCTGAATTGCGACAGCTCGCAGCCACCGCTTCAGCCATGAACCGAATCTCGGTGGCCGATCTTCGAACGCCGCAGGAATCAACATGCCGCCGATGAAGTCGAACGGCAGAAGCAGTGCAACTGCCGCTATGAATAACGTTAGGATGGCGAAGTATTCCTGTACCGCTCCTGCTGGTGTTGTCGGCAACAGACTCTTCGGTCCGTTTACGGACAGCAGGAATAATGCGGTCATGACCATCGTTCCGACGCAGCCGATCCCGGCCCAAAGTCTCGCTTTTCCCGGACTCATGTTGAATTCCTTTCGTTTACCGAACGTTTGAGCGGATGCTCGTGCTTTGGTTGTCCGCAGAACCCCCGCAGCGATAACGTTGTTGATGCAGGTCTGTCATGTAGTTTGTAGTTAAAAGACCGGAATCGGCGATCGCTCTAGGTGAATTCACTCTGAGATTCCGCTCCATCTCACAGTTGAAGAAGCTCTGGACAGGTCTAGAACCACGCTCACAAGAGGGAAGACCTGTACCATGAGACAAAGCGAAAATAATTCCACGCCAGCGGTCTCATACCTGATTGAACACTCGCATGGAACGTGCGAGCTGTGGGTCAAGCCCATGGCATCAGGAGACATCACCGTTTACGAACCGCTAAAGCTGGTCTGCGTCTCCGGGCGCGGGACAGTTCTGCTGCGAACCGACATGATTGCTGAGGCAATCATGTTGGAAGAATGGATGGCAGACAACTTTGGTGTCTTCAAAGACGGGCGAACGTCGTTCGATTGAGCAGCGCAAGCTGCGTAGTATCAGCGGCCCTACTAGGAATTTCCCGAGCGTTCCTCAATACAAGACACCTGACACGGCTGATTGAAGCGAAGCACAACATGGCTGATGATGGAAAACTCACGTTCGTGATACTCGGCGGAACCGGTTCCGTTGGCAGAGCTCTCGTGCGGCAGCTGTCGGACTCCGGTGCCAACGTTGTCATCGGCGTGCGAGACATCGACAAAGCCGCGGCACTTTCGGAGGA
>CALFOL010000456.1 GCA_937919915.1 uncultured Planctomycetaceae bacterium | reverse complement strand
ATTCCAAACCGGGTTATCCCGGCACACCCTGACACCTTTGACTTGTTCATCAACCGCTGCCGTACGGAAGCGGCCAAGTTTCGAGGTCGGTTCTTTGTCACACCATCGCCTCCAGGTAGGGCCGTATGACCTTGGACATGCGACAAACCGTGGCGGCGTCCCACAGTTCGTCCATCGTGGCCTTCCGTTGCCGCAGGCAATCGCGCAGCGCCTCGATCGCGACATCGAGTCCGATCTTGTTTCGATTTCGCTTATTCCAAAGTTGAAACATCGGGTCATTCCGACGCCCTGATCAAGCGAACGTGGATTGGCTGGGGAAGGGCCAGCGAGAAGTCGAGCGTGTCGTCATCGACCAACTTGTAGCGAAGTGTAATTTCGCCCTGCGTTCCGTTGCCGTCGGTGTAGCCGAGGTTAAGGACAGCGTCGCCGGTCTTTTGAAATTTCCAGGTGCCCAGGTGAGATGAACCGGTGCTGTCAGCGCCGACCTGAAAGATGTCCCCGCTGGCTGCGTTGATGCTGATCAGTGAAACCGATGTGCGGCCGGGATCGATGGATTCCATTTCCACAACTCGGTCCTTGATCTTCCACTTCACCGTCATCTTCGGGCCTTCGCCCTGACTGCCTTCGTCAACCCACGTTCCGACAAGACGATCCCAGCCGGATCGTCTCAAGGCCTCGGCCAAAGTTTTTGGCTTTGGTTGTTTGGCGTCACCTGCGTTTTCGTCATCATCGGTTGGCTTCGCCTGGGCAACCGTGAGAATAAACTCATTACTGAATTGGCCGCCGGGATTCTGAAGTTGCAGCAGATGCATTCCGTTTTCTGGACGCCGTTTCAGGTTGATCGCGATGCGTTCGTTCTTCTTCAGCGAAACTTTCCCGTCGACTCGATGACCGTCGAGGAAAACACGAGCCTGCTGGTCAACGTTGCGTCCGCTGACCAGCATTTCGGATTCACCAGGATACAGCACCGGAAACTTTTGAGCGCCGCGTTGCTTTTCGATTGGCCCGACCGACCAGATGGCGGGCTGAGGATGTTCAACATCGCATTGTTCGCCGTGGCGAGCGGTGAACGTAACAATCCACTTGCCGTTACCGATGTTTTCAAGTATCTGATCGGATGTGAATGACGAGTCACCAGATTGGTCGTGATGTTGACCGTCCTGGCCGAACCGCAGGTTGACTGCCGTGGTTGAATCGCCGTCAATCCGAACGCCATTGCCTTCCAACACAACAGCGCCTTCTTCCGCCGCGCTTTCAAGAGCAGCCAGCAGATCCAACGTCGATTCATCAGCAATCGACTTTTTGGTCAGCGTTACCTGCCGTGCAAACGCGCCGGAGTAACCGGTGCTCATTTCGAGCACCATGTCCCACACGGGATTAAACCGCTGGCGGCCTCCCCATGAAAAACGCCAGATGTCTTCTTCTGGCTGGCCGCGCTGGGCAACGTCGCGATAGAACGGAAACTCGTGAATATTCAATCGTCCCTGCGGCAGAATCAGAAAACGATCATACGCACCTCGCCAAGTCGGAGCATCCATGCCCGTGCCGGGCGTATTGGTGCTGACTAGATGCGGCATGCGATGACAGTCGCCGCAGACGTTGGCTTTGGGCTTGGATGGATCGTTGTCACCGTCGATGTGGAAGAGGCGAAATCCGTCGCGAGCCCGCTGTGTCACTTCGCTAGTGTAGGGCCGACGTTGAGCGGGCGGATACGGGACGCTCAGCAGAAACGTCGCCATGTCGTCTCGCTGAGCCGCCGAAAGCTGGCCTACTTTGTTTTCGTTGTTTCGGGAACTCGCGTCCGTGAAGGCCATCGTCGAAGCGAGTCCGCCATCAATCAAATGCCGGATGCTGCTGGCTGGGTCATCGGTATCAGAGTTCGGCGGAACGCTGCTGTGAATGTTAGCGCTGTTGTTGCCGCCATAGGGATCGCCAGGAATTCCATCCCAGTGATAAGGCTCCGTGTCGCGCAGTCCACGGACCGGCATTGTGGAACGGGGCATGATCTGATCACCGCCAGTGACGATCGGCGTCTTCAGCACCCAAAGCAGTTGATCGGTATGTCCATCGGGATGACAACTCGCACATGAGAACGTTCCTGTTGACGAAGCCGACGCAGTCTCGAACGCCATTCGCCCTCGTTTGACCGCTGGGTGAGTCGGATCGCTGAGCGTGATGGTCGACGTGACTTGCGGAGCTTCGCGATTGGTCAGGTCGACAAGGCTCACTGTGTTGGCGACCGCGTTGAGCACCCATGCCGAAGCAAGTCGCCCGTCGTTCTGCTGCAACGCGATTCCACGAGGAACGGCGCCCACGTCGACGCGTCCCAGTAATTCTCCACTTTTTGCATCGACCGTAAACAGCTTGTCAGAAGCGGCCGCTGAAACTACCAGTGTTGAATCGTCGTCACTGATTTGAATCGCAAATGGAGTGGCGAGAGCCTGCCCCTGCTCTGGATGCTTAGGAGGAAGAGGCTCCAGAGCGATAAACTCTGGCTGACGCGTTTCTCCCTTGCCGCTAAATTCGACACGCGTGATTTGGTTTAGAAACGCTCGGTTTTCGAGCTGACTCAGGTCGTGCTTCTTCGTTCCCGATCGCCCATTCGCATCGTTGCGGGCATCGGTCTGGGCAACGAAGACCGTGCCGTCCGACGCGACGGTCAGACCATACAGCAGCGTTCCCAGCGAATCGACGGTTTCCACCAGTTGATCGGTTTCCGTATCGAAGATGAACAGATCCCGGTCCGGTACTTCGGGATGCTTGATGATGTCGACAACATGTCCGAGCGACAGCACATTGTTGTGAATGATCGAATGTTCCCACGCATCGAACGTCACCAGTTCACCGTCGATGTCGTCCTTCTTACCACCAGAAAGTTGCGTCTTGTTGTTGGACTCAAACGGAATGACAAACAGCTTGCCGTCGCGCACTGTAATGGCTCGCGGATCCTGAGCCGGAATCGTCAACCGCTTGGTGACCTGTCGAGAGGCCACGTCCACAACGGCAATTTGATTCTCCGATGAGAGAGCCACGTATGCCTTGTCGTTGCTCGCGAAAGCAATCCCGACTGGCTCGTCGAACGTAGTGGCATGTTTCGAATCGAACTCCTGAATCGTAGCGACGACGTGCAGATACGTCGGACTGGTCGAATCATTGTCGATAACGCTGACAGAATCTGAAACGTGATTCGACACCCACACTTCCAGCCCATCGGGTCGAACAGCCATGCTGACTGGATCGACGCCCACGGGAATGCGATGCACCAGTTTCTTCGTTCCGACATCAATCACGTCAACTGTATCTGCGGGAGTATTCGCCACAAAGACGCGGTCACCACTGATGGCAATCGGGTT
>CALFOL010000455.1 GCA_937919915.1 uncultured Planctomycetaceae bacterium | reverse complement strand
GCCGTCATGTATTCCAGTCTCAACAATTCCCGCCGAACATTTCTCAATAACTCCGGCATCGCGATTGGCGGCCTGGCGTTGTCCGAACTGCTGAACAGCCAAACGGCAGCTGCCGACACAATGACAGCACGTCAAGCTGCTCACTTTGCCCCGCGGGCGAAACATGTGATCTATCTGCACATGATTGGTGCTCCATCGCAGCTGGATCTTTTCGAAGACAAGCCGGAACTCCGCAAACACCATAACGAACCGTGTCCTGCAGAAGTGACCAAAGATCGTGACTTCGCGTTCATCGGCAAAACGTCAACGCTGGCTGGGTCGCCGTGGGGATTTTCACAACACGGGCAGTGCGGTCATTCGTTTTCGGAGCTGCTGCCGCACCTGGGAACGGTGGCTGATGAGCTGGCGGTTGTGCATTCAATTCACAACGACGAGATCAATCATGCTCCCGCACAAATGTTTCTGCATTCCGGATTCGGTCGCGGCGGTCGGCCCAGCTTTGGATCGTGGGTGACCTATGGGCTTGGTTCAGAAAGTTCCGACCTGCCATCGTATGTGGTGTTGGTGAACGGTTCAAAGGCCGGTGCGGGGACAAGTTTGTGGTCCGCTGGCTTTTTGCCCGGAATCTATCAGGGTATTCAGTTCCGTTCGTCCGGAAATCCCGTGCTGTTCCTGTCGAACCCGGACGGCCACAGTCGGGAAGATCGCCGACGCGTGCTGGATGCGATTGGAAAACTGAATCGCCAGCGACAGGAAATTACCGGCGACGCGGAAATCGCTACTCGCATCGGTCAGTACGAAATGTCGTACCGAATGCAGACGTCGGTGCCGGAACTGATGAACATCGACGGCGAATCGAAACAGACACTGGAAGACTACGGAGCGGAACCTGGAAAAGCCTCGTTCGCCAACAGTTGCCTGCTGGCACGGCGACTGGTCGAACGCGGTGTTCGACTGGTCGAATTGTACGATTCTGACTGGGATCACCACGGAGGCATCGAAGCCCGCCTGCCGGAAAAATGCAAAGAGACTGATCAGCCCATCGCGGCACTGATCCGAGACCTTAAGCAACGAGGTTTACTTGCTGAAACGCTGGTAGTCTTCGGATCGGAATTCGGCCGGACTCCACTGAATCAGGGTGCCACCAAAGGCAAAGGCTTGAACGGGCGCGATCATCACAAAGATGCGTACACGATGTGGCTGGCCGGTGGAGGAATCAAGGGCGGCGTCAGCTTTGGGAAGACGGATGACTTTGGTATGGACATTGTAGAGAACCCGGTCCATGT
>CALFOL010000454.1 GCA_937919915.1 uncultured Planctomycetaceae bacterium | reverse complement strand
CCGCCGATGCCGCAACAACCACTGCAACTGCAACCAATGCCCCAGCAGCAGCAGCTACCACTGCAACCAATGCCCCAGCAACAGCAGCTACCAATGCCCCAGCAACAGCCACTGCAGCCGTTGGAACCGCTTCCCGCATCGAGCAGTCTGCTGCAGATTCCCGGTGGGCAGCCATTCAGCCAATCCCACTGGCAACAGAACATTCGTCCTGCTTTCACTCCGCAGGGACTTCTGCCAGCAAACTCGACCCAGGGACTGCCTGTTCAAGCAGTTTCGATAAGCCGAGTGCAACCGACAGACGTCCGGCCGGTTCCTGAGCCGAAGCGATCTTTGTTGCAGCGCATTTTGCCCGGCGGCAAATAATCATCGACGTTCATTCTGCCAGCCGGTCGGTTTTCGAATCGACGAAGCCCGCGGATAAAATTGGAAGTGGTTGCCGTCCCCGCAGGCGGCAACTACTTCAATTTAAAGTTCGGTGACTGGCTAAGAAACTGCTTCGGATTACCCAGCGTCACTTTATCGATGCTGGCTTGAGCATGACCGCGACGACGCATTTCCAGCTGAGCCTTCGGCACTGCCAACGGATCACTGCAGCCCCAGTCGCCCGCCGAATTCATCCAGATGCGTTCGTTGCCGTACATCTCGATAATGTCGGCGGCTCTCTGAGGTGTGACTTTGGTATCGGGATACAGCGTCATTCCCGCCCAAAAGCCTCGATCCAGCACCTCGGTCACGGTGTGTTCTTCCACGTGATCGATCAGAATGCGTCCGGGATCCAGACTGCTCGCTGATAACGCGTCCATAATCAGTCGCGTACCCTTCAGCTTGTCTTCCAGATGTGGCGTATGCACCAGCACAAGCTGGTTGTACTTTTCAGCCAAAGCGATCTGTTCTTCAAGAATGATCAGTTCGTTCTTCGTGTTCTTGTTGAGCCCGATTTCTCCAATGCCCAGTACGTTGGGACACTCCAGAAAATCAGGAATCAACGACACGACTTCTCGAGCGAACCCCGGATCGTCGGCTTCCTTCGGATTGATACACAGCCAGGTAAAGTGCTGAATCCCGAACTGCGCCGCACGTTTGGGTTCGTACTCTGTCAGCTGACGAAAGTAGTCAAAGAAGCCCTGAGCGGACGAACGATCGAACCCGGCCCAGAACGCTGGTTCGGTAATGGCCAGGCAGCCTGCCTGCGCCATCCGCTGATAGTCATCGGTCGTACGGGACACCATGTGAATGTGCGGATCGATATAGCTCACGCGACACCTCCATCCGTCAACGGCACAGCTCCGGAAGCGCCCTTCATGCCTTCAGCCGATTGAGCCATCGTGGTGGTGTGATCACTTAGCAGGTTCAGAATTCGGCGAGCACGATGTGTTTCTCCGTCTGTCAGGATTTCAATCGCCCTAATAAATGCAGTCGCACGAAAGTCCTTTTGATCGTCGCCCTGCCCACGATCGACCCGATCCAGATAGGCAGCGATATCCACCAGCTTTGCACGGTGTTCCATAAAGTAGGTGTCGATCACCTGCTGTTTGGTCTGCGGGCATGTTCCGATAACGTCTTTCAAAGCACTCACCTTTCCTGGAAATTGTATCTGTCGTATATCATAGTGCTGGCGTCATTCTACGTAACACTCCAGCCTGAATTGGGCACTATCTCTCAACGGATAAGCCTCCGTATGCGCAGGGGAGTGTGGGAAAACGTTTCATTCACACGCACGGGAGGCGATTGATGTCGGAGACAGAGTGTAATTCACTGTTGGAGTTTTTTGAAGTTGGTCGGCAGCAGGTCACCATGTCGTTCGACGGAGAAAGCGTCGTCAGCGATGCCGGATTGTTGCAGATTCGAGAGCTCGATCACCAACTGGGGAAGTTGCAGGTCACTCATACCGATACCGCGGAAAACATTCTCACGCAGCAGGTCTACCAGATTCTCGCCAGATTGATGTCTCGAGATTCTCCGGGCAGAACCTTTTGGCCATTCCAGTCGCCAACGAATTTTCGTTCATACGGTGAGGACAAAGTTGTCTCCTGATAAATGTGACTGCGATCGGTAACCTAAGCTACGTACGTTTGTGCTGCGTCTTAATGTGGGGTTGCCTGCTCAGGAATCTGTATCCGCGAAGACTGTCAATCGCTGACGAAGGCCGATTCAAGGAAATCCAACTGAGCCGCAATGTCGTCTACATTAGAGCAGTTTACTTATTGTTGTGAACGGTACTCGCTCGCGGGAGACAGGCTGTCTTCGATCGAAACGCGTGCCCCGCGGCCACAAGTCAGCGTCTGTAATCAGCCCCCATGATTTGAGCCGCTCACCCACGACGAACGCTCGTATGTCGCGTCCTTTACTTCCGGTGCCTGGCAGCTTCCCTCTGTGCACCTGGAAAACGTACATCTCGGATTTGACTCACCTCGGACCGCTACCATGGTGAGTCATGCAATGAAAAACGCCCCGGTACGAGTCCGGGGCGTTCATTTCAGGAATGTAATTCCACGTTCGTTTTACTGTGTGCAACCAACCGGTGCACAGCAGGCTGGCGCATAGCAATCTGCAGCACAGGAGCCACCCGTGTCGCAGCAGCCGCTTCCAGAACCACACTTGGGTTCAGCAGACCATTTGCAGACGCATTTGGTACCGCATTCGTACTCCTTCTTCTCGTAAGTGTTGACACAGCGAACTTTGCACTTCGTCAGTTTAGAGCAGAGCTTGTTTAGCAGACCACCGCCGCAGTTGTTTCCGCAGCCGCCGCGTCCAGTGTCACCGCATCCGCAGCAACCACTATCGCTGCCACATCGGCCGCGAAACAGATTCTTCAATTTGCATTTGCAGCATGGCATCTTGATGGCCGGAATGACCACTGGCTTGCATTCGGTTTCGAAGCAGTGTCGTTTGACATCCACTTCTTCAGATTCACACTTGCAGCAGTAGTCTGAGGGGCAGCACGAGTTGCTTGGGCATCCGGCTGCACAACCGTCCCCGCATGACGCACGACGATTACAAAGACCACCATCGGCCATCGATCCTCCAACGCACAGCAAGGCTGCGATCAGCGGAAGCGATCTCGCGAATATTGACATGAGAAGTCTCCTTAAGCTCTCGTACGAGAGCAGTTTACTGAATGTTGTGAACGCGCTGGGCTCGTGGGGGTAGGCGTTTTGCTGCCGAAAACCTTTCACCGCGGCCATAAGCCTCAGCGAAATTCGCTGTGGTCCGTGACAGTTGGACTGCCACTTGGAATACCTTCTTCGTGTTTATTCCGGTGCCGACACATGCCAGCCCAAAGCCCATTGCAATTGAAACTGGGCTTCGTTGTAGGCAACGACAGATTCGAGGTAGGCTCGGCGAGATGCTTCCAACGCCTTCACAGACTGCAGAACTTCAATCGGCAATCCCGCGCCTTCTCGGATTCGACTCAGGTTTCGGTCGTAGGAATCCTGAGCTGACTGAATGGACATCTGTGTGACAGCCATGCGTTCTCGACGATGTGTCACCTGTGTATGAGCTTCCGCGATTTCTCGAGCAACGTCGTCGATGAGGCTCACTTTGCGGAACATCGCCTGTTGAACCTGGGCTTCTGTGCGTCGACGAGCGGATCTTTCCCCGAAGCCGAAGTTGCGAATCTCCCACGTGACCATTGCATCGAAATCGTAGCGATCATCCACGCTGTTGATGGCGTTTCCGGTGTCACCTCCGAACCCGCCCGCGCTGAGTCCCAGCAGGACACTTGGAACGAACGGAGCGTATTTCTGTCGCTGGTAGCGATCACATGCGGCGGCGACCAGGGCCTGCAGTTCCTTCAGTTCCGGTCGATTGGACAGCCCGGCGCTGATGAGTGAACCCTGATCCATCTGTGCCGAAACAAGTTCTATCGGAACAACGGTTGGATCCATGGGAAGAATTCTCTGTCCCGGATCGGCGCTGAGTGCATAGCCGAGCCGTGCAGAGGACACGTCCACGTTTTCGCGAGCCGCAGCAATTCGGCCTTCGGTCAACGTCAGCTCTGTTCGCATGCGGTCGGCGTCTGCCTGCAGTCCCTGACCAGCGGCAGCGAAGTCATCGGTGATCTTGCTGAGTGCGGCTGTGCTGTCGCGGACTTCTTCCAGAATTCGTAACTGCTGATGAGTATCAAGCAGTTTTATATACGCCAACGCCACATCTCGAAGTTGTCGGTTGACGACTGCTTTTTCCCCGTGGCAAGTCGCCCAGGCGGTCTTCTGAGCGATCTCCGGTTGAAAGATGGCGTCGGCCAGATGGAACTGTGCACGGATGCCGGGCACAGGTGTCGTGCCTGCTCCCGTCGCGCCAGCCCCGAGGCCGAATTGGAATGAACTTCGATTGACGTCGACAATGTCGCCATTGCTGGCCTGATAGTTCCCGTCGTGTCGATGAAAACTGAATCCGGTTTGAATGCTTGGCAGCCACAAGAACTCAGCCTGTTCCAGGTTTGCGTACGCTTCCTGAACCTTCCACTGAGCAAGCCCGACAGCCGGATGGTCGCGACCGACCATCGACAGCGCACTTGGCAGGTTCAGCAGCATCGCGTCCGGTGCCGCCACTTCGTGCAGCACAACTTTCTCGGCAGAATGTTCCGCAGTGAAATTGTCTCGCGCGTTCGGTTGCACCGAGATTGTCGTCTGTTCTGACGCGAAATGAACTCTTCCTGATCCCGGCTTTGATGCCCCATCCGCTGACTGATCGATGAGTCGAATTTCGTAGGTGCGACCGTCGATTGTGATGGTACCGCTGTTGTTCAAGTTAGCATTGGCGCTCGCAACTTCGTGTCCGACCGGACGAATGACCAGCTTCGGGAGTCTTTCCAGCGTTTGTGAGTCGACGGCGCTAGCCGCGGGCTGCGGTTGTACCGCGTTTTTCCCGCTGGTGCCCGATGCCAGTGCGTTTGGCTCACGACAGCCTGCTGACTCTTCCGACGGGAATGGCGATTCAGCCTCCGCGTGCAGGTTCAGGGCGTTCCTGGGGCGCGCAGGGCGGTTCGTATCTTTGCCAACAACGGCATTACGTGTCCCGTTGCAGCCGCTTAGGCAGACAAGTCCGCCCAGAAACCATGCTCTCATTGTGGTTGAACGCATTGAACCTCCCTGTTCTGATAGTGCGTATGCCGGGACTCATCGGCAGTTCAGAAACTCTCGGGGCTGCGTTTACAGCGACGGTTACTGGTAATGGCGACTGTTCCGGCGGTTACACGCATTGTTCCAGCGGAACCCATTCAGCCGAATGCGCCAGTTGCGTCAACAATGACTGCTGCAATCTGCCCAGGCACAGATCTGAATGTCTGTCTATCACGAAGGCCGCGTGATAGTGTCCAGGCACCCTGAATTCGCTGACCCGTAAAGGTTCTCATAATGATCTTGTTTCGCCATGCGGTTTTCTCCCTGTTCTCGGGAGGCCTGATGCTTGCGTTGGCTGGTTGCTCCATGCCTGCGGCTGCTGATCCGCGCGTTGATGCCCAGCAAAACATTCCAGAGCCCGTTGCGGTGAAGACCGTTGCCGTTGCTGAGC
>CALFOL010000453.1 GCA_937919915.1 uncultured Planctomycetaceae bacterium | reverse complement strand
GGATTCCGTTCTCTTGCATGAAGTCGTAGAGCGACTGTCGCGAAATGCGGCGAAACCAACTACCCTGCACGCGAAATTCCCTGAGCGTGCCTTCGTTACAGTAGCAGAATGAACTGAACGTGATCTACATATCGTGTGCCCCGAATGAATCGACCAGCGTCTTCTGCTGATTCGCAAATTATTAATCGATCGCACCCGTCCTGACGCCAGACGGTGGCATGTCCCCAGACCTGATTTCGCGCGAGCACGATGCGGCCATTCTCATCGAACCCATGCCGCCAGCAGCCATCACTCAGGTTTGCCTTCGGATCGTCATCTCTGAGCCACGTTCGAGTGAATGGTCGCTACGGTTCCGCCTGTGGCGTGGTATCGGCCAGGCCGAACAGCGGATGCGAGGGAAACATATCGGCGGTGGCCCAGCGCCAGGACACGATCGACGACAACACCTGCTCAATCCGTTCATCAAAGTCGGTCGAATACTGTGCCCACGCCGAGCTGGCTGATGAGGGGTTGCGGGTCAGGTTTTACGCAACGGCAGTAAATGAAGCGATTGACTCTGTGTTGCGAAATAATGTAGCGAACAAAACCACCGTTGCTATAGAGAGCGAAGGTGAGCCGCAGCCTTTGGGTAAAGGCATGTGATGTGCCCGTGCAACGATGTCGGAGTTACCAGAAAGAGTCGTCTTCACGTTCGCTCACGACCCGGACGCAGTACTCAGCGATCCTGTAAACCAGATCCTCCGGTACGGGATCCGTGTAGGGAATCTTCAGGTAGTTCTTTGTCGCCTAGTACTTTTCCAATTCGTTGCGAAATGCCTCAAGTGCCACGACCATTGGCGCGAAGCTGCAGTGTGCTTTGTGTGCTGAAAAAGCGAACAGGAATCGAGGCTCCACGAAGAAGGGCGTATTCCACTTGATCGTCTCCTCGGCCTCGACGCTCTTGAGGATTGAATACAGCTGGCACAAATGCGGCTGGGCGTCGGGTGGGGCCGCCTCGAGATACTCGGCGATTGTTGTCGGACGTTTGCGTACCAATTTTTTCGCTGCAACAATGGAGAGATGTTACGACACTGCCGTGAGATTGTACCAATGCCATCGCACGTTGCCAAAGTGTGCAGGTGATTCCAAAGGGTCTTGATGCTAAGCCGCAGTGCCTGCCGACTCGTTTCAGGTTTGTTGGTCTACAGCGGATCTCGCTGATTTATGGTCGTGTGGAGAGGTTTTCGACAGAAAAACGCCTCCCCCACCAGCCCAACGCGTATTCGGCAAACTGGTTTAGTCGACGGTATACCCTGCGAACCACCAGCCGCATGGCGCGCCGGACTTATAGACCGGAAAGCAAACGCTCTCTCCGCGGCCGAGTTGATCCGCGATTTTTCCCAGGAGTTGTCGGGCATCCGAAACCGAAGGCGTCATCGTTTCAGAAGCTGTTCTGGCGGCGACTGTGAGTCTTTACCGCATATTACGCTGATTTGTGGCGGCGAGGAACGTATTTCGATTGAAGAAAGCCTACTCCCGCGAGCGAGTACCGTTCACAACAATAAGTAAACTGCTTTAGTAGTTCGAATCGATGAGAGGCCATTCCTGTGTTTGTGCCGCTGGTTCGCCGCTGAAGGCGATCCACTTTCCATCCGGCGACCAGTCGCAGTCCACCAGCTTCCAGCCGACAGGCTGTCCCGGCAGCAGTTGCGGTGGATCGTCTGTTGCCGGATCAACGATGAATAGCCGCGGCAGCCTCGTGTTCGGATCATTCATCGAGAAACAGACTTGCCGATTGTCTGGATGCCACGTGAGTTTTTCACTGGTCTCACCAATAAACACGATCTGAAAAGCATCAGGTGCATCCGGTTTCGCGACGATGATCATGTTTTTGCCGTCTCGGTCGGCGGCTTTGAATGCGATCGCCTTGCTGTCGTGAGACCAGGCGTGATTCCAGTACATGGTCCTGATCTGTGACGACTGCTCTGCCGTCAGCAGATTGCGAGTTGTGCCGTCTGCCACGTTCATCAGCACAAATTGTCGACCTCGCCGCCACGCGATCTGTTTTCCGTTCGGCGACCATTCGACGCCCCAGCCGGATGCGTCGAGCTGTTCACGCCCGTTACCATCGGCGTTCATGCGCATGACCCCGCGTTCGCAGAAAACGATCTGTGTTCCATCGAGCGACATGCTGGGCATCATTCCCGAGCCAATCGTTTTCGGCGGCGATTTTCCGTCCGCGTTGACGATGGCAACCTGCGCTGTGTCATGTCGTTCCGGCGTTTCGCGAGCGTCAAACAGAATGCGTTTGCCGTCGGAAGTCCAGCGTGGAGAGCCCAGTTCCGTATAACCGTTCGGTGGTTCCGAGACTTTGTGAACAGTCAATGGTGCCGTCGCTGCGATACCATCTTCCGGTTTCAGGTTTTCATGAGGAAACCAGCCGCGATGAGGAGTTCGTTCACCGAATTGTGCCGGGGCTTCCTGCCACACGTACTTCTTATCCAACAACAGATATCCGTTCGATCCCGTGTAGTTGGCGCCGGCATAGTGCCAGCGAAGATCCCCCGTGGCGTTCGGCCGAACTTCCAGCGACAACAGCACCTCCGGATTCGCGTCCATCGCGAAGGCTGTCAGGATTCCGGCGATCGCGTTGCCGTCTTCGATCAATGTGTAGGTGTAGATTGGTTTTGACAGCAGCGGTGGCCCTCCACCGCCTCGCCGACGGGTCTCACAGGAGAATCGCTGGCCGAGTTCGTTGGCCTGAGCGAACAATTCCCTGACCGTTGCGGCTGGCGCAGGTGCTGCCGGTATTTCGTTCCACACCAGACCGGCAGTTGGGACATTCCATTTTTCAATGCCTCGATCCGTCATGCGAAGAGAGCCACTGTGCAGTGAATGAAACTCGTCGACTTCGCGATAGGCGCCTTCGGCGTTTTTGTCTTCCAGCAGCATAGTGCCGATCGCCACAGGACGAC
>CALFOL010000452.1 GCA_937919915.1 uncultured Planctomycetaceae bacterium | reverse complement strand
TTCAATCCGCTTAATCAGCAGTTCCATGGCTTCGACGGGACTCATGTCATTCAGGACTCTGCGCAGCTTCCAGATCAGCTTCAGTTCATCCTCTTTCATCAGCAGTTCTTCACGGCGCGTTCCCGAACGATTCACGTCGATGGCCGGCCAGATTCGTTTTTCGACCATGCGACGATCGAGGTGCAGTTCCGTATTTCCGGTGCCTTTGAATTCTTCGAAGATGACATCGTCCATGCGGCTGCCGGTATCGACCAACGCCGTGGCGATGATAGTCAGACTGCCGCCTTCTTCAACACACCGAGCTGCACCAAAGAAACGTTTTGGGTTCTGTAACGCAGTCGCATCAACGCCACCCGACAGTGTCTTCCCGGAGTTCGGAATCTCTGTGTTCCAGGCTCGTGCCAGACGTGTGATCGAATCCAGAAAGATGATGACGTCATGGCCGTATTCGACCATCCTTTTTGCTTTTTCGATCACCATTTCCGACACCTGGATGTGCCGTGCTGTGGGTTCGTCGAACGTGCTGCTGACGACTTCGCAGTTGTCGCTCTTCAGCTTTCGTTCCATGTCCGTGACTTCTTCCGGACGTTCGTCAATCAGCAGCACAATCACATAAGCGTCGGGATGATTCTGGCGCACGGCGTCTGCCATCTGCTGCAGCAGAATGGTCTTGCCTGCTCGTGGCGGAGAAACGATCAGTCCCCGCTGCCCGAGGCCGATTGGAGCAATCAGATCGACGATTCGCGTGCTGAGATGTGGAGCATTGTCGGCCAGTCTTAGCCGTTGTTCGGGATGCAGCGGTGTCAAGTCGTCGAAGAACACCTTGGCCGTCAGCAGGTTCGGGTCCTGGCCATTGATCGCTTCGACTCGCAGCAGCGCGAAGTAACGTTCGTTCTCCTTAGGCGGCCGAATTTGTCCAGCCACCGTGGCTCCGGTGCGAAGGCCAAAGCGGCGAATCTGACTTGGGCTCACGTAGATGTCGTCCGGGCACGGCAGATAGTGATAGTCCGGGCTGCGGAGGAATCCGAAGCCGTCCGGCAGGATTTCCAGCGTGCCCTCGCCGAACATCAGCCCGCTCATGCGAGTACGTTCTTTGAGGATCTTGAAAATCAGGTCCTGCTTCTTGAGCCCCGAATATTCGACGAGGCCGTCCTTTTCTGCGATCTCCAGCAGTTCCAGCATCGACATGCGTTGCAAGTCGGCGATGTTGAAGTCGGCTGCTTTGGAGGGAGCAAATGCGTCTGCCGTGGACTGACTGGACGTAGTGGGATTTGAGTGACGACTGTCAGAACGATGAGTTTTGCCGGGGTCGCCGGATGGTGTGGAAGATGTCATGGCCGCTGGGGGCCTCCTGAAAAGGCGGGCGTGATTTTGGGAAGTCAAGCCGTGGCGAACACCGAGAACCGGTGCTCACTTGAGAAATGTGTATTTGAAGGGATGCAGTCGAGGGAGTGTTTTGTCAGCCGTTTAGCTGTCAGTTGGCAGAAGTGAAATAAATATTTGAGTCATCTGAGCCGCTGCAGTTTCGATGGTCCCTGAGTTGTCGACTAAAAAGTCAGCGCGCTCTTTTTTGGCATCGATGCTCCACTGCGTTGCTTCACGTTTTGAAAGTTCGCCAGCCGACCAGCCCCGGTTTTCCTGAACGCGCTGCTGTCGCAGAGGTTCAGGTGTATCGACGAAGATCAACCAGTCACATGTTGCGTCCCAGCCACCTTCCAGGAGCAGAGCTGCGTCGAGAATAACCGCGTCAACATCCCTGGACACGGAATCAATTTCTGAATGAATCTCCCGACGAATCGCCGGGTGAAGAATACTGTTGAGTTGTTTTCGAGCCGTTTGGTGTTTGGGGGTGTCACCGAAAACACGTTTTGCCAGCAGAGATCGATCGATCGTTTGTTCGTCCGAAAACACGTCCTGTCCGAACTGATCCCGAATTTGATTCCGGATGGCAGGATCTGACAGCAGCTTGTGCCCAACTTTGTCCGCATCAATGATGTGCAGATTGTGGCTGGAGACTGTGCGTACGACGGATGATTTTCCGGAACCGATTCCTCCCAGGATGCCGATCACCGGCTTTCTGGCAGAAATGGTTTCGGTGAAAGAACCTAAAGACAGTGGGAAACCCTGAAAATGAAAGAGTGGATCGTAGAGATATTGGGAGATGTCAACTCGCGGATGCGAGATAAGATTGGAGTGAGGAGGAGCTGCAGAACGGCTTGGGTGGGTGGACAGGTCGCTGCCAGCCAGCCCCTAATTATGTTGCGGTGACAGTGAGCATGTCAAACGGTAGACTTCTCGGAAAGTGCCTTTTCCGGCACTTTGCTGCGGTCTTTTGGCCTCATCAACCGATCATTCGTCCGGACGCCCGTTTTCACGAACTGCGCGTCGGCCGCAGTTCACGACTATTTGGGAAGACTGCCGATAATCGGCGTTCTCCGTGTTTCCTAAACTCCGCATTCGTATCTCAGTCATCAGAAAGTCCGGCATAGATGTTGGTTGCAGCCGTTTCAAAGGTCGAGCAGGCCGCCGCAGAGGGAAAACTGACCGCCCAGACTCCCGTGAATGTGAAAGACTGGCTCTCGAAGGCCTGCGTCTCGGAATACCACGAACGCATCCTGCAGCTGATCAATAACGAAGACTGGAAGACTCTGGATGCGCTGTTTTGGACGACCATTCCATTCGGTACCGGAGGTCGCCGTGGTCCGATGGGCGAACTGGGCCCGGCCAGCATCAACGACCGCACGATCGCCGAGTCTGCTCATGGGTTGGCCAGCTATCTTCGCGAATCTGGTGTGACGGCAGGTGGTTCAGCGGTCGTGACGTGCGACACGCGGAACAATTCCATCCATTTTGCAAAGCTGACCGCCACGACCTTTGCCGCCCACGGTTTGAAGGTCTATCTGTTCGACGGACACCGCGCGACACCCGCCCTGTCCTTCGCGGTTCGAAAGCTGGGTTGCGATATCGGCGTGATGATTTCTGCATCGCACAATCCGCCTGCAGACAACGGCTTCAAGGCATATTGGTCGAATGGTGCACAGATTATCGCTCCGCACGACAAAGGCGTGGTGGCGCACGTGACTCAGGCGGATGTGATTCCTTCCGTCGATTACGACGAAGCCATCGCGTCCGGCGCGATCGAAATCGTGGGCGAAGCGCTGGATGCGGAATTCATCAACGAAGTTGTTGCGCTAAGTCAGTCAGACAATCGCGATATCTCTGCGATCTTCACACCGCTGCATGGTGTCGGAGAAACGTCGATCTATCGCGCCTTGCAGCAGGCAGGTTTCAAGGGCGTTGAGATTTTCGAACCTCAGCGTGAACCGAACGGCAATTTCCCGAACGTGCCCAACCAGTTGCCGAATCCTGAGCTGCTGGAAGTCTTCGACCCGGCGATTGCATGGGTGCAGGAGACCGGGCACGACGCCGATCTGATTCTGGCGTCTGACCCGGATGCGGATCGCCTGGGCGTGATGGTTCGCAACAGCGATGGCGGCTTTACGCCGATCTCTGGCAACCAAACAGGAGCCTTGATCACTGACTATCTGCTGGCAAAACGCAAAGCGGCCGGCACGCTTTCTCCTGAAGACTACGTTGTCGAAACGCTGGTGACGACGCCGCTGGTGAAAGCTGTCGCGGACGGTTACGGAGCTCGAGCGTTTCATGAACTGCTGGTCGGTTTCAAGTGGATCGCACAGACGATTGAAGAAAACGGCGATGACCATTTCGTCTTTGGCTGTGAAGAATCGATCGGCTTCCTGGCTGGCAACTATTGTCGAGACAAAGACGGTGCGGTGGGAGCATTGTTTATTCTGGAACTTGCGGCCGAACTGAAGGCTCAGGGGAAGACCCTGCTGGATCATCTGGATGAGCTCTATACCCGGCACGGCTATCATGCTGAGGGGCAGAAATCGATCTATTGCACAGGCCCCAGCGGCAAGGCGAAGATCGATGGCCTGATGCAGACGCTTCGTGAAAATCCACCCGCCCACTTTGGGCCCGTCCGTTTTGTCGAAGTCGCGGACTACTCCACCGGCAAACGAACCGCCATTCCGAATGGGGATTCTCTGGGAACGATTGAAAAGCCCGTTGGCGACCTGCTGATCTACAAGTCAGCCAGCGATAGTCCAGTCAGAATTCAGATTGCCGGCCGACCGTCCGGCACAGAACCAAAGATCAAGTTCTATTTCTTCTGCCAGTCGGATATTCCAGTTGGCGACGACCCGGATCAGGCCAAAGGTGCTGGTGACAGCGTTCTGCGGGAAGTTCAGGAAGCTTTGGCCGCCTGGGCGGACGAGCAGTTGGCCGACTGACAGGCTTGTGGTCTTGCTAACTCGCTGTGTAGTTTCCTCAAGATCAAGGTTTCTGCACACTGAGGCCTCAAACCTTTGAAATGGCCGGCGCTTCGATCCTAGAATTAATCAACATTTCACTGTAACTGCTCCTCCCGTCTCAGAAGAATAATTCGATGAAGGCCATTGCCGTTAAACCCGGTACGCCAAACAGCGTGCACCTTGCTGAACTTGACAAGCCGTCCCTGAGCGACGTGCCTAACGATCGCGGCGTGCTGGTACGCACCCTGAAAGTTGGCGTCGACGCGACTGACCGCGAAATCAACGACGCGCTGTACGGTAATGCGCCTAAAGGGTACGACTTTCTTGTCATCGGCCACGAATGTTTTGGCATCGTGGAAGAAGTCGGCTCGGCCGTGAAGAAGGTGAAACCTGGCGACTATGTGACGTGTACCGTGCGTCGTCCTGGCGGTTCAATTTTCGACAAAATTGGGCGGTCTGACATCACGAGTGAAGAAGAATACTACGAACGCGGAATTAACCTGCGTCATGGCTACCTGACAGAATACTTCGTGGACGACGAAGAATTCATCGTGCGAATGCCGGTCGGATTGAAACATTTGCACGTGCTGGCTGAACCGATGAGCTGTGCGGCGAAAGCTGTTGAACAAGCCATGCTGGCTCAAAAGCGTTTGCAGGTGTGGGAACCGAAAAAGGCATGGGTGACGGGTTCTGGTCAGATCGGATTGTTGTCAACGCTGATCCTGCGCCTGCGAGGCATCGAAACCTACACGCTGGCGCGTGGTCAAAAGCCAAACCTGAAAGCTGAGATTGCTGAAGGCATGGGCTCACATTACATCAGCACATCAGACATGTCGCTGAAAGAACTGGCCGACAAACACGGGAAACCGGATCTGATAATCGAAGCCACTGGCAGCAGCGCGATCGCGTTCGAATGCATGCAGATGCTCGGACACAACGGCTGCATGGTCTGGACCAGCATCACTGGTGGCGAAACCAAAGTCGATGTTCCCAGTGACAGCGTGAACCTGAACTGGGTTCTCGGAAACAAGCTGTTGGTCGGATCTGTGAATGCCAACTTCCGTCATTTCGAATCCGGGATTTCGGATCTCGCTTTGGGCGACGTGACGTATCCAGGTGTGTTGGAAAAGATCCTGACGAATCCCGTTGAAGGCCTGGACAACTACGCGGAAATGATGCGACTGCTGGTCGAAGACCGCGACGCACTGAAGGTTTACGTGAACGTCGCTGAAGGCTAGTTTCGTCCGGGTCTCCCTGCCCGCGCGCTGTGCGCGGGTCTCCTGACCCCGCACATTATTGACCGTAGGTCTCCAGCCCGCGAGCCATGAGTCCTTTCGAAGTTACCAGCCGAACGGTTGCGCTCGGAGGGGAGCCCCAGGCCCAGCGGGCCAGTGGGCGTCACGCGGGAGCATGACCTGCAACCTTTATGCTGCCGTTCGGCGTTGCTTAGTCAGCCAGCACATTCGCAACCGCCGTGACAAACCGGACTTCAGTACGCTGATAAACACGGCGACCACAAAACTGGTCACCGCCAGAATCACCGGCTTCACTCCTGGCGGCATTGTCGTTCTAAAGAACACATAGACACCAAAACACAATCCCGCAAACGCGCCGACGGCGCAGTGCAGCAGTGCGAACGTCAGGTAGTCTCGATTGTTCAGCAGCCATGCGAGTGCGAATGGCAGGACGGTCATTACGACCGCGTACTCAGTCATGCGTGCCGGTCCTTCGTGTGCCTGGTACAGCAGGATTTGGCCGCTCAGCATCGTCATCGAGACACACGGCGGCCCTATCTCTTTCAGAAAACCAGCGAAGCCGTCCTGGAAGCAGAGTCCGACTGCAATCGTCGCAGCCAGCAACAGGTGCAACCCGATGAAAATTTCCCACCCGGAAATGCCGATGAGATCCGGAAGCGTTCGAGTGATGACAAAAATCGATACCATTAAGCTGACGAACGTTCGAAACGAATGTCCGCGACGGATACCGATCGCCATCTGAATCGTTGCCAGAGCCAGTAGTGGCCACCAGGAAAAGTGTTCGCCGAGTTGCCATGTTCGGTGACCGAAGGCGTCAGGCCCAATTACAGTCGTCAGCAACACCATGCCGAAGACTCCGGCGGCGGCATGCCTCACTCCCTTCCACCATGCCCAGCTGTATAGCAGCGCGAGTCCGATCAATGTGAGAAACACGGGAGACGCAACTTCGTCGACCACGGCATACGTGAACGCGCTGTAACCCGGCAGTCGGCTCCATGGTACCAGCCACGGATAGGCCAGCAGCAACAATCCCGGCGCCCACAGCATGACCCCGCGCTGAAGTTTCGGCAGGTTTTCAACGATGGCGATTTCCAGCAGAACGACAAGCACGGTCAGCAGAAATGGCACCAGTTGATACAGGCCGAAAGTTGTGTCCCAGTAGTGGCCGGAATTGGTCAGCGGATCAAAAGACATCGTCAAAGAAAACGACCGGAAGCAAACAGCCAATGCGATAAACACGAACGGAGTCCATGGAAACAACGGCCAGCCCCACGGCGTTCCGTTGTCTTTCACCGCTGCTGAGCCTTTGCGAATCGCGGGAATCAAAGTCAGCGTAAGCACACCAGACAGCAACGGAAACGCGGCGATCAGCCAGCGGGTATTCGCCATGCTGAGCGACGTGACTTCCGGCAATAAGATTGCTGGCCAGGCAAAAAACAGTATCAGAAAACCGTACAGTGGCAGTCGATAGCCCGCTGGCAACCGAATCGGCAGCCCTCGTATCAGCAGTTCTCCAATGAGCAACGCAAACGACGTTCCCAGGCCAAACATCATTGCCAGGTGACGCATCGAATTGTCTTTGTCGGACAGTACGTTGACGAGTTCGTCCGAACTGACCGAAATCGCCAGCAGCATCAGCAGCACGATCAATACCACAGACCTTGCGTCTTCCCAGACCTTGCCCAGTCGGACAATCAGAATCGCGGTGACCGCCATCAGGATGGTGATACCAGCCAGCGAACCCAGCAGTCCCCACGGTTCGATATAGGCGACAGATCCCCGTTGAAACAGAACCGACGAATCGCCAGCTCGAAACAACAGCTTCAATCCGAACACAAACAAACAGGCACTGATCAGGTAGAACGGGTTGTGAACATACAGCAGCGACAGCAGTTTTGGTACTTTCGAACGGGACATGGCATAACTCCAGAAAGGGAAAACGACGATATACCGGCGAACCGGAAGGACACTCGAAAACGAGTGAAAAAAACGTTTCAGTACTTTCCAGTGCGAAACTGTGCTGCAGACCAGGTTCGTTTTCGTCCGAACGTTGTTCAAACGAAAACAGAACGTTTCGCTACCTTTAGGATTTCCGAAGGCGTAAAGTTTGTCTGAAGAATCCGGAGTGATTTGCAGGTTCGTCAGTGTCCGCCTGCACGCGCTGTGCGCGGGTCGCCTGACCCCGCACACTAATTGACCGCAGGTCTCCCCGGCCACCCTCGCTCTTTGGAACGCAGCCGTCACGCAATTCGGGATACGTTCGGTCGCAGCCAGGGCGGGAGACGCGGGAGCCCCGCGCTGCCGTTCGGATACCAACACGCGTGCTCAGAAGTTGCGCAGCTGTGCGAGCCGACCGTTCGACAACAGTTTCGGAGGCGGCTGTTGAGCAAGCGATTGCGATCACCAGAGTGGCCAACGGTAACGGTACGGCATTTGCGTTCGGCTTCTCGAAGTGGCAGCGGCACGATGTCGTCGCTGCCAGAAAATCATCGCCAGGAACGGTCTAGAACATGAAACGTGGATATCTGATTGACATGGACGGAGTCCTCTACCGAGGAAGCGAGTTGATTGCCGGAGCTGCTGAGTTTATTCAGCGGTTGCTTCGAGAAGAAATTCCCTTCCTGTTCCTCACAAACAACAGCCAACGGACGCGCAGAGATGTTGCTACAAAATTGGTGCGGATGGGGATTCCAGCGGAAGAAAAACACGTTTTTACCTGCTCAATGGCAACAGCTCGCTATCTGGCTCGACGAAAGCCGGGCGGCACCGCATTCGTCATTGGCGAGGGCGGGCTGCTCACAGCTTTGCACAGGAACGGTTACTCGGTGGTCGACCAGTCCCCAGACTATGTGGTTGTCGGTGAAGGGCGCACAGTGACGCTGGAAATGCTCGAAACGGCAGTGCAAATGATTATCGACGGCTCCCGTTTGATTGCGACGAATCTTGATCCGAACTGTCCGACGAAAAACGGTACGCGGCCCGGTTGTGGTGCCACGATCGCGTATCTTGAGACAGCCACCGGGACACGGGCTTTCAGTTGCGGTAAGCCAAGTCCAATCATGATGCGTGAAGCTCGTAAGGAACTCGGCGTATCGACGTCGGAGACGATCATGATCGGCGACACAATGGAAACAGACATCCTTGGCGGTGTTCAGATGGGCTATCGTACCATTTTGGTGTTATCCGGAACGACCATTGAATCTGACGTGAAGAAATTTGCCTATCACTCAGACCTCGTCATCGATTCCGTTGCCAGTCTGGCCGATCCCGCCTTCGACCTGCGTGCTGCCGTTCCGCTGGGCGATGTTCCAGGAGATACCGTCCAGGACATCAGAGAATACATGAGGTCCGCGTCGTAAACAGGGGCGTCTCATGTTCCTCACCACGATTTCCGATCGGCCAGCCAGCGTGGTGGCGACAGACACGCGCCCAACGCGCAGTCGAGGGACCCCATAGTCCTCGATTTTTTTTGGGGTGGCAGGAAGATGGTGGCAGGAAGGTAACGCCCTGAAAATTTTCTGCCAATGAGTAGCACTGTCGGTCAAAAATCGAGTGCCATTGGGCGTCAGCCGACCAACGCCATCAGAACACGTGATGTTTTCTGCTCGTCTGGTTATCATTTCATGTTCGCAAAATTACTTCGCCCCGTTGGAAAACTTCATGCCTCTGACCTGCCTTATTCTTTTCGCCGTCCTTCAAACTCCATTGGCCGCTCAGGATGCCGATTTGCTGACACCGTATCGTGCCGCGGCGCAAAAGAAATGGGCGAAAGCGATTGATGAATTCGACGAGCTGAATAAGACAGAAGCTCACCCGGCCGATTCCATCCTGTTCATCGGAAGCAGCAGCATTCGTCGCTGGTTGACGATGAGCACGGATATGGCTCCGTATGCCACCGTTCGTCGCGGTTATGGAGGCGCAATGTACACGGATATGGCCGTTTTTGCAGAGCGAGTGGTCTCGCCGCATCAATACCGAGCCCTGGTAATGTTTGTCGGTAACGGAGTGGTTGGTGCGCCGACCGATCACACGCCGGATCAGATCGAACAACTGACGCGGCATATCGTTCATGTTTCGCATCAGCATCAGCCGCGGTCGCCCGTGTTTCTGATCGAAATCACTCCCTGCGAAAAGCGTTTCGACGCGTGGCCAAAGATTCGAGCCGTCAACGCTCGCCTGCGCGAGATCGCTCTGTCGACGCCGCACACGTACTTCATCCCGACGGCCAGCCACTACCTGAAAGCCGACGGCACACCGCGCCCCGAGCTCTTCGTGGAGGACAAACTGCACCTCAGCGAGTCCGGATACAAACTCTGGTCAACGTTGATTCGACGGCGTTTAGACGACGTGCTTCAAGCAAACGTGAATGCAGAATAATCGTGGGCGACGATTGTTGATGATGTTGAATCGCCCATGTTTCCGCGGGATCTCGGGACTATGGGCTGCGCACGTCACATCAATCGTTCCCTTGCTTTGCCTGTGAATAAACCCAGGGGCGAGCCTGCTTGATAACCAACTGGCTGTCTTTGGTGATTTTGAATTCGATCTCCATCGCGAATTGTTTGTCATCAGGAGATCGACCATACAGCTTCGCAAACTTTCCGTGGATTTGCCCCAGGTATTTACGAAGTTGCTCCAGATGGGTTTCTGACAACAACGGTTTTCCGTCCGCCGATTGGTTCGAATGCTGCATCACTCGATCGCCGTCTTCTTTGTACCACGCCAGCAGCAACTCTTCCGGAGCGGATTCGACGTCCGGATTCGTGACAAGGTCTTCCCCAACCTGCGTATTGAGATAATAATTTGCCTCAGTTTGGTACAGGATGTCGCTGGTGACGGCGACGCCGTTCGCCAGCTCGTCCTTGTAGTTTTCGTGGATCAGCACGCCCATCGCGGCCATTGCATGGTCAACGCGGTAAAATTCTCGTTCTTCGAAGGCCCGGAAATTCCACATGCTGGCGTACACCTGCTGAATCGATTTCGACAGGTGGCCTTCGTCTGGTTTGTGTGTGCGCGAATCGTACAGCCCTGCTCCGCTGAACCCCGGCAGGTCTTCATTGTTGGTGCTGGAACGACAACGGAGCGATGTGCCTTCCGGGTATGACTGCTGCAGTTCGGCAAGAGCCGCGATGATCGTCTCCGGCATCTTGCCCTTCTTGATCAATGATCGGAATTTCTTAAGCTCAGCTTCCTGAGTTTCGCGGCTACTGTGGAAATCGGGATTCTTCAACAGGTCGGCGATATAACTGTAGAAGCCATTGTGCTTCATGAACTCGTCATAGAAGTGAAACGGAACCACCGAGCCATTTGGAACTGTTCCTTCCGCGAACTTAAACCGCCGCAGGGCCCCAACGTTGGCAGCTTTGACTCCCACACTGGCGGAATCCTGGAAAGCGATGTCGTCCAGACGTCGGATCTGTTTCATGCTCAGATCGCGTTGAGGCACTTGAGCCTTCGATGGACGAAGATCTTTGAAGTACGCATCCACTTCCGACTTGTCCGCTTCACGAATTTCAAACCCGTCTTTGGTAGTGGCGTAGCGGACATACTTGCCGATCAACGGCTTGATCGTTGCTGCTTCAGAGGCATTGGCAATGAAGGAATTTGGCACACCATCCTGTACGGCTCGCAGATTGACGTGTGACAACGGAGTCTGTCGGGCTTCGGTGATCACCCCGGCGACGCGCGATAATTCGTTCGGCAACGATCGATAAATGACCACCTCACGCGGGCCCGGATGTTCTTCGTGCGACATCACGCGCAACAGGCCAAAGCTGACAGCTGGGTTCAACGGCAGATAAGCGATGTCAGAACTGATCAGATGTTCGTCCAGATACACCGGAATGTCTGACTCATCAAATTTCGCCTTATCGCGTTGATAGCTGTTGATGCCTCGGTCACGCGGATAGTAACCGAGGTTGCCCTTTAGTGTTGGCATCCTGTCGATGAGCAGATCGAAGGCAATTCTGACGTCGTCGTAGCCGAATTGATCGAATGGTTCGAATTCGAACGTGTACAACCCCGGCTGGCCGCCAGGAGATGTCAACATCGGCCGATACACCAGCACACCTTTCATCTGGTCGCCACCGCCACCTCGACTATTCGGAAGTCCAGCGGCCTGAGCAAACATCGGGTGGCCGCGATGTGTTTTGGTGTTGATGAAGTAGAACTGCGGCTTGTCTGAAGTGGCGCCTTCAATCGTGAATTTCACGAACTCCAGATTCGCCAGAAACGTGTCGATCATCACCTCCGGTCCACGATAGGACAACTTGTGATAGGTCGCGTGATCCGGGATTTGTGCTGCCCCATCTTTGAATGCAATGTCCTCCGGGCTGATGCGTGGGCCGGTTGGCCGACCGTTAAAACTACCTGGACCCCCCGGAAATCCACCGCGCCCCTGTGGCGGTTGAGCGTGTGCGATATTCACACACAATGTCAACATGACAGCTGTGATCAATTGTCGGTGTGGTCGCATTTGTATAGGTCCTGTGGTTTGAAAGTTTGTCATGAGCGCGCTCAAAATATCATTAACCCGAAATTGAGGGAGCAGTATCGTGAAAATCGCAGAAAAGTGTTTGATGACGCGGACCACCTTGAGCTAAGCATCCGCTTATATGTTTTCGCACAAAACAATATTCGAAAAACGCTCACCAGACAGGGAAACTCGAAATCGTTATGCTCGTTTATTTGTGCGCGGGTGCTTA
>CALFOL010000451.1 GCA_937919915.1 uncultured Planctomycetaceae bacterium | reverse complement strand
CTAGCCACATATGACAACCGGAACCTCATGGCGGAATAGGCAATCTACGTCCATTCCGCTGTTCCGGTTGGGTTTTCCTGTAGTGCCGCTCGTGCCGAAGGTTAGCGTGTTCCCGCCCCGATAAGGCTACAGCGCGGATGGTATGTATTGAGAATTCCGTTTCGGCAGACAATTCTGTTATCCTCTGCGCCTGAGTCGGGTCAGTTCACGATTAAATTTTGTCCGCTTGATGTTCACTGGAAAATGTGGATAGCCGTGCGTTCCTCTATTCCACTACATGCCGAACCGGAGTCACTTTTCATGGCAGGGACTGTCCGCCTCATCCTGGCTTTCCATAACCATCAGCCAGTCGGCAACTTTGATGGGATCTTTGAACAGT
Organism: uncultured Planctomycetaceae bacterium; assembly: GCA_937919915.1. Lineage (GTDB taxonomy): Bacteria > Planctomycetota > Planctomycetia > Planctomycetales > Planctomycetaceae > Fuerstiella. The sequence continues at coordinate 11,917 of CALFOL010000451.1, read as the reverse complement.
CATATCAGGAAAGCTACCTGCCGTTTCTGAACGTGCTGGAAAACTATCCAGACATCCCGTTTGCGTTGCACACTTCCGGCAGCCTCCTGGAATGGCTGGAAGTTGCTCATCCGGAATACATCGATCGTCTGCGTGGAATGGTGGCACGCAATCAGATTGAGATCGTGGGGGGGGCCTTCTACGAACCGATCCTGTCAAACATTCCACGACGTGACCGCATCGGTCAGATCACCAGCTACACCGAACATCTCGAAGCGCTGTTTCAGACATCTGTGCGTGGCATGTGGGTGCCGGAACGTGTGTGGGAGCAATCCTTTGCCGGCGACATTAGCCAGGCAGGAATTCGCTACACCATTCTGGATGACCACCACTTCAAAACGGCCGGGCTGTCACAGGACGAACTTCACGGTTACTACGTGACCGAAGACGAAGGCCGGTTGTTGTCCATTCTGCCGGGCAGCGAAACGCTGCGGTATCTGATCCCGTTTCAGAATCCGGAAGACACAATCGAGTACCTGCGTGACATTGCGGATCGATTCGAAAATCCGATTGTGGTCTTTGGCGACGACGGAGAGAAATTTGGCAGCTGGCCGGACACTCACAAGCATGTCTACGAAGACCGCTGGCTGGAGCGGTTTCTGCTGGCATTGCGCAACAACGAATCCTGGCTGAAAGTCACCACGCCGTCCGAAACGCTCGACCACGTCAAACCGCTCGGCACTTACTATCTGCCTGACTGCAGTTATCGCGAAATGACGGAATGGGCGCTTCCACCGGGCCCACAGGCCGAACTGCATCGATTGACTCACCAGGAACGAGACGCCGATCCTGACTGGAAGAGGCTGATCAGCTTCTCATCGGGTGGCTTCTGGCGGAACTTCCGTGTGAAGTATTCTGAAAGCAATGAGATGTACGCGCGTGCGATCGAGATCAGCGCACGCGTCGCTGAGCTTGAGGCGAACGACTCTCTGGATTCTGAGCAACGCCAGGGACTGAACGACGCTCGACGCTGCCTGTACCGAGCTCAATGTAACTGTTCATTCTGGCATGGTGCATTCGGCGGTCTGTATCTGCCGCATCTTCGCAATGCCGTGTACAGCAATCTGATTAAGGCCGACAGTCTGCTGGAATCGATCGTGCGAACGGAAGATCGCTGGGTCGACGTGATCACGGGAGACCTGAACCTCGACGCCCGGCAGGAAGTCAGGCTCAGCAATCAGCGACTGATCGCGATGTTCTCACCGGCCTGTGGCGGCCACATGTACGAACTCGATCTGCGTACCTGCCACACAAATCTGCTATCCACGCTGAACAGACGTCCGGAAGCCTATCACGAACGCATTTTCGCGCATGCCGCAAGACTGCGAGAAGCTTCGGCGCGCGGGATTGAACTGCAGGACGAGGTGGGCTGTATTCACGATCTGATTCGCTTTAAGCAACCGGATCTGGATCGAAAGATCGCCTACGACAAGTGGCCCCGCAAGAGTCTCGTCGATCACTTCATGCGCCACGACACATCGTTCGAGGAGTTTCATCGTGGTGAAGGTCTGCTGGGCGATTTCGCGACATCAACTTACGAAGCCTCGGTGCGTCGCAGTGAGAACGAGGTCGCGCTGGAAATGCGTGGCCGTGGCAATCTGCTGGGTCACGATATTGAGATTCGCAAGTTTGTGGTGATTTCGTCGGACCGCCCGAATGAACTGCTGATTCAATATCAACTGCACGGACTGCCTCAGGGTATGCAGTTGCACTTCGGCTGTGAATTCAACTTTGCAACGATGCCGGGCGGTGCTTCGGATCGGTACTTTTACGGAGCGTCAGGAACGCAGCTGGGCATGTTGGATTCTCAGCAGCAGTTGGAAAACTGTTCTCGTATCGGGTTGGTCGATGAATGGCAGGGGCTCGACGTGAGCCTTGAGTGTTCAATCGACGCGAGTGTGTGGGCGTTTCCGATCGAAACCATCAGTCAATCAGAATCAGGCTTCGAACTCGTGCATCAAAGCGTGGTTGTACTGCCCCACTGGCACTTTATGGCAAGTCAAAGCGGTTCCTGGGGAGTCGATCTGCGACTTGTTCTGGACACGTCGCTGGCTCGAGCTCGGGAGTTGGCTCGCGCGGGGGAGCATCGCAGCAGAAACACAGTGGAGTCAGCCAGCAAAGAAGCGGCTAACACTTAGAAGCCGTGTAACCCGACATTAATGGCGAGGATTTCTGGAGGCCCGCTACCTCCGACGCCGGGGGATGACCGTTCCGGCGAATTACATTTAGGGACGAACAGCCCAGACTCAGTGTTTTTCCAGTCGGTCCCGCCCCACAACCCGCCTGTTTCTGCAAAATTGTGTGAGAAATCTTCGATTCTGTCGAACAAAACAACAGGGCAACGGCGTGTTCTTTTGGCGATCGGAAACGCTGTAAACCTATACTGGCATCGGAAATACATGCCGCCACCCGCCTTCAAAACATTGTCAGGGGCTAAATTCCGAGCTATCATGTTATTGGGAGTTTTTCTTCGGTGGCGTTATGCTGCCGTCCTGCCTGCGTTCTGTCGTTGGCAATTGATCCCATTTAAAAAATACTGATCGACCGCTGATACCTGATATCGAGCAGTCGGTCGAATTCAAAACCAGCCCGTCAGGGGTTTTCGAATGAGTGCAATTCAAGCAAACATACCATTACCTGCGGAAGACGCTGAAGGTCAGGGCGGCATCTGGGAGATGCTGTACGACATGCCAGCCTGGGGGATCAGTTTGCTGGTTCACGTCGGTATTATCATCGCGCTGATGAGCATCACATGGGTGATCGAAACACGTGCTGAGATGGAACTGACATCTGTTATCGAACCAGAAGAACTGTTGCAGGAAGAGTACGTGATCGACACCGAGGTCACGGAAAACATCGGCAGCCTTTCGGACAACAATATCGCCAGCCCATCCATGGCGGCTGCGCAGAACAGCGGTGTGGACAATCACCGCGAAGATCAGCAACGCATCGATGAAATCGTTACGGAAGCACGCGTGTTGGTTCCAGAGTCCATGACGACTCCCAACGAAGCAGAGATGATGTCTGCGATTGACCTGACGGGAACCACCGAGCATCCTGGCGGGACCGATGGGGCGATCGATCGTATCAGCCAGGAAATCGCCACATCACTTCGTCAGCGCAAGACACTGGTCGTGTGGCTGATGGACGAATCGTTGTCGATGGAGGGTCGTCGAGAAGCGATTTCAAAACGTATTCAGGACGTTTACAAACAGCTGGGTGCGTTGGATGTCGGTGCAGAAGAGGCACTCCGCAGCGGCGTGGTCGGCTACGGAAGTGAAGTCCACGTGTTGCAGGAACTAACCAGTGATGTACCAACACTGGTGCAGGCTGTAGCATCTATTAAGAACGACAAGTCCGGCAAAGAAATGGTATTCACTGCTGTGAATACGGCGCTCAAAGAATTCCTGCCGCATCAACGAAAGATGCGCGCGAACATGATGTTCATTCTGGTGACTGATGAACGCGGTGACGACTTCAACCTGCTGGAAGACACTGTTCGCAAGTGCAGCAAAGAAGGCGTGCGTTGCTACTGTGTCGGTAACGCGTCTGTGTTTGGCCGCGAAAAGGGTTACATTCGCACCAAATGGGAAGTTGATGGCGAAACATTCGAAGAAGACCTACCCGCTGACATGGGGCCGGAAACCATCCGCGCCGAGGGCCTTCAGCTTCCGTTCTGGACTACCCGAGCACGCGGTTTAGATCGGATGTCATCGGGATACGGGCCCTACACGCTGTCTCGCTTGTGTGCTGAAACCGGTGGTGTGTTCTTTATTGCGGAAGACAGTAGAGGACGAAGCTGGGATCCAGGCATCATGCGAAAGTATCAACCGGATTATCGTCCGCAGAAAGATTACGAGCGTCAGCTGGCCACCAACCAGGCAAAGTATTCGTTGGTCGCGGCGGCTGCCAAGGAGTTGTTCAACACGGATAGCGTTCCGATTCCTCAGCTGACTTTTCAGGCTGATACAGACAACGTCTTGCGTCAACAAATCACTGAAGCTCAAAAGCCGCTGGCAACCCTGGACCATTTCCTTGAAAAGCTGGCTTCGGTTCTTGAAGCTGGAGAAAAGGATCGGTCGAAGCTGGATTCGGATCGCTGGCGTGCTGGCTATGACCTGGCCATGGGACGGGCATTGGCGATGCGAGTCAGAGCTTTCGGCTACAACGCGATGTTGGCCGAAATGAAGTCAGTTCCTAAGACGTTTGAGAAGCCCGGCAACAATCAATGGGTACTGGCACCATCGGAGAAGGTGAATGGATCTGCAACGGTCCGGCAACTCAACAAAAAAGCGGTTGAATACCTGACGCGCGTCATCGACGAACATTCCGGCACACCATGGGCTTTCCTGGCCTCTGTCGAACTTGGTGATCCACTGGGTTGGGAATGGAAAGAAGGCAAAATGGCGATCGCCGCTAACAATATGGGCGGCGGAAACGACCGTCCACAGTTTGCGCCTGAAGAAGAAGCCAAGCGTGCGGAACAGCGAAAACGTCAGCAGAAAATGGCGGCCAGTCGCCCGAACCTGTAAGGCACGTCGCATCCGGACACAGCTCCATGGGCGCTGGACGACTCCACGCTCTGTCGAGCGTAGCAACGGGTGCCTTATTTCCAGCGGAAGTTCGGTGCAGCATCCGGAGCAAATATTTTCGCGTCCCTGGAACAATTTAGGCGTGGTGATGGGCTGTCCGGAGCGCTATACTGCCGCCTCAGGGGGCCCTTTAGCGGTCTCTGAAACGTCGTAGCGAACTTCGTGTAGAGTTTCCGCCGCAACCCCAGGAGAACAAACCGAGAGTATTGACTTTCGCTACGCGTGGTCGGATCAGGCAGCCACCTGGTCTAAGCCAATCAAAATTCACCACCGCCGCCCGACAAGGACGCGGAATGCAGCAGCAGAATAAACAACTTGCTCCCACAGGTGTCATTCAGACTTGTCGTCAGCACGGCGCGCTGCAAATTCTGGGCGGTGATGACAAACTGGCCGGCCATCAACTTGTTACGCGACGATTGAGCGATGCTCGGTTTGCTCCACCGGAAATCTGGCAACAGGCTGCCGATGCGCTGTCACAGAATCCCCGGCAGCATCCCGGATTCGAACAGCTGGCTGTCTCAAAGGCGATCGAAGAGTTTTCCTGCCAGTACTTCCTGCTTACTCCCGGCGCACGTCGTCGACGCAGCGAAACGTTGCGAATAGCGGCGACTCCGTATTTCCATTTGACCTGGCGGCTGCAACGACTGAATGCGGCTCTCGATTTCGATGCGTCGTTGCTGACGGAACTCAGTCCTCCGCAACTCCTAATTGGGCTGCGATTGTGTCGGCTGTTTGCTTTGCCACTGGATCAGGCAACTTCGGAAGCACGTCCTCTTTGCCATTCCATTTGTCAGTCCATGCAGAAGAGCTCGGAGTTTCGGAACACAGTAACGCACCTGAAAGGTGTCGCGGGATTTGGCGGAGTACTTGCAAAGACGAACTTGGTGGCGAAAGTCCGCCAACAACTGCAACGTGTTTCCGACCGCAAACACCCACGCAAACACTCTCGCGTGCAGCCCCAGCCGAATCAGGGCTCTCAAAGTCAAACGTCCTGGATCGTGATCGCAGTCATTGTTGTTGCAGCGGTTGGGCAGGGACTGAAGAATAGAGACGGGTACACACCACGGCCCAGCTATCAACCGCCACCGCCATCTGCATCACTGCCACTGGTCGACTTCAACGGCATGACAGAACGCGAAGATCGTCCGGAATATGTGTCGCCCCGATTCACTGACCCACATTCCACGTCCGAAGTCTTTTCAAATGACGCGAACGAAGTGCTGCGAAAAGTCATCCAGGAATATAGAGACCGTGCCTCTGGATTCCGGGACGGACCAAACTCACCGTGGAAGGTGAAAACTCTGCCAACACTGCCCCAGGTTTCGAGTCCTGAGCTGTTTGCTGTGCCTGAGCCACCGGAGGCGTGGACTGCACCCACCAACCCAGCCACGGAGCGGATCCTGCAAAGACACGCTGACCTGGAACGTTTGATGAAACAGCTACAGCCACTTCCGGCATTCGGACGGAATCTCCATTAAGCGGGGATTACCAAAATTCATTCGACAGACTTGTTCCGAAGTCTCCGGGAGGGCAGGAGCGTCTGCCTCAGCCGCCGAGTATCTCGATCCCGAAAGCGCCAGGAGTGCCGCCGTCGATCTTTGGTCCAAACTCAGGGAAGAGCGATTAGCCACCTTTCAGATAATGTTGATGAGTGGCCGAGAGATCCATTCCAGATCATTGGTGTCGAACGCCCGACAGAGCGTTCTGATGTGCGCCGCGCGTATTCGAAACTGATTCGCGAGTTTCGCCCGGAGACTCATCCGACGCACTTTCAAAAACTACACGAAGCGTACGAGTTGGTGTTGGCGATCGTGGATGGTGGGGGAGCCAATATACTTTTCCCCGGCAGTGGTCCACTTTTCGATTTTGACAACAAGCCGTCAGTCGGAAGTCGCGGCAACGCTGGCTCAGGATCAGCAGACGAAGTCACCGCAGAAACGGTTTGGCGTCAGTACTCTGAGGCACCTGGAATAGACGCCTTTCACGCCGCGAAGCGTCTGTCGGAGTCCGCAGGGGCGTCCGCCGAGGTGTTTCTGATGTTGTACTGGATGCTGCGACTGCATCCCGACATCGCTCCTTCAGAAGATCGCCTGCCCTGGCTGCAACGCGGTCTGAAGCGTCATCCACAGGATGGCCGGTTTGTTGATCTCCTGACCGCGGAACTCCGAGCCGATAGTTTGCTGTGCGTGGACGAACAGACGCGCGACATCGCCGCTCAGATTGTTCGCCCGGATTCGCTCGCCCGCTACCTCAGTGTTCGCTGGGACGGAATCGGTCGCTACAGCGCCTGGCAGGGACTCGACGACGAAATCAATCAGGCTCGTGGCCTGTTTGGACTCGAACAATCCGAAGCGTGGGTCAGGCTGCTGATTACAGCCTATGAAATCGTCAGCTTCAGCACCAATCCATCAGGACAGCGTCTGATGGACAAAGTGAAGCAGGAAATCCTCAGCTTTCGAGATCTGGAACTCACGTTAAGTGAAGATCTGGAGTCGCTCGACCTGTGGCAACTGTTTCGCATGCAGCGTGCAAAAGAACATCGCAACGAAATCGTGCACTTTGTGACCCGGCAGCAGTACGCGGATCCCACGGAAACAAGGGTGGCAGTGCTGGAAGTGATCTACCGCTGGATTGATCGGCCTCGTGTGGGGCTCAAACTGTTGACCACCACAGGCGCCGACTACCCGGAAGCGCTGTGGCAGTTTTTCCGATATGTGGCGGTTGCAGATACGTCGGCCGAAGAGTTCTCCGACAGTACAATGGCCACAGAAATTGCAGAGTTCTTTCCGGACACTCACAGTGATTCTTACGCGGGCATGCGGTTTCGAATTCTCGACTTCTGCCGCGCCGAGTGCATTAGCCCACGGCAGTTCTTCGAGCATCTGACCGATGTTGGTCCTCGGATCGGAGTCAGCGAAGAACTGCTGAGTGCCCTCACGGGAGACTTGCCGCTGTATGTTGCGATTCAGTGTATGTATCTGTTCCTGAAGGCGGCTTCCGGAGAAAGCCATCGGTAGCCACGAGATCGCGAAGGGGATTGCGGGGATAATATCTACCGAATGCCATTGGTGCCTTACGGCTTCTCTTCATCCGCACAAACACAAACCATCTTGTTGCAACCCGGACATCCGTTGCCGTACTTCATGTTCACAGCCTCCGTCAGGTTAATACCCGCGACGTTGGCAATGGTCGCCAACCATGCCAGAACGTCGGCGAACTCTTTTGCGATGTCTTCCTTCGGTGACTCTCGCAGCGCGGCGGCCAGTTCTCCGATCTCTTCCATCAACCACATGAATGTGCCTTCGACGCCTCGCGCCTCGTCTTTACGCGAGTACATTTTGTCGATCAGTTGCTGAAGTTCATCAAGGGTCATAGCAGGGTCCGAAGTCAGAATTAGGAGTTGAGGCAGCGACATCGCCAGTTTGTTGTGAGTTTATACCGACCTTCCGCATCCCGCGCCGCTGTCGTCACCAGAACGCAGACAGTTCAGTAAATCGACCGTTTTGCGACGGATGTTGCGACGGAAGGATGAGGTAAGCGGATCTGGAAAGCCGTGGGCTCCAAATTAGCTGTCCGTCCCGCTTTTTCTACCTTGCCGAGCGCTGTTGAAAACGCCCGAAACACGTGTAGACTAGTGCACCCTCATATTGGGACGGAGAATCGGGTTAGGGGGTCTATATTGCTCAGAATTGAGATTCAGGGCCGCTTGCCGGAACGTAAGGTGCTCCATACGCTTGTTTTGCTGGTCGAAGAATGAGAAAATAAGGCTCGCTGAATATTTCCTCTGGTGAGCTCTGTTGGGAGCCGAAAGATGCAGCGAGAACCAGATGCGCAGCCTGCAAACAGGCGCAAAGCCAATTGCTAAGGCTCGGATACACGAATGACGGTTAAAGATCACATGCATTTCTGCGAAGTCGCAGCTTTCCGAACACCCCTGATGGCAGGTGTTTCGGGCAAGCCGTGTCGTGATCAAATTGTCTCGTTCGATTCCAAACGCTTCACCATCGCGGCGAAAACGGCGACGATGCCTAAAGCCACGTAAGTCACCGTCGATGGCGAAAGCAGACGTGTGACTCAGGCTTCTTCGAAAGAAGCCTTCGCGCACGCGGCGCCGAACGATCAAGGTGGCAGGATCTCCAAAACAAAAACGTCGGAAAAACGTCGCAGAGCGTTCGCTCACAATGCGACAAACTTGACAACAGAGAGCTGTGTAAAAATGGAAGACATTCGAGGCAACCAGTACCCGCGAGCAATGAAGCCTTCATTCGGGGCTCCGGAAGCACACGGCTTGTACGATCCTGCCAACGAAACGGAGAACTGCGGGGTGGGCTTTGTCGCCCACATCAAGGGGCAGCGTTCGCATTCCATTTTGATCGACGCTGACCGCATACTGCGACACATGGATCATCGCGGGGCCTGTGGTTGCGAAGAGAACACAGGCGACGGTGCCGGCATGCTGACAGCATTGCCGACCGAATTCCTGGCGCGAGTTGCCAAAGAGGACATTGGTGTCGATCTGCCGGAAGCTGGGAAATACGGCGCGGGAATCGTGTTCCTGCCACAGAATGTTAAACAACGTGCCACGTGCAAGAAGACGGTTGAAGACCTGATTGCTCAGCAGGGGCAAACGCTGCTGGGCTGGCGTGAGCTTCCTGTCGACTTCGACGGTGCCGACATCGGCAAGACAGCTCGCGATTTCGCGCCGCACTTCGAAATGCTGTTTGTCGGTGCGGCTGATGGGCTGGATCAGGAAGGGCTGGATCGCCAGCTGTTTGTGATTCGAAAGCTGGCCAGCCATAAGTTGCGTAACAGCGACATGTCAGAGGCACTTGCGTTTTATATTTGCTCGCTGTCGACAAAGCTGATCATCTACAAAGGCATGTTGACATCGTTTCAGGTAACGCCGTTCTTTAAAGATCTGCAGGCCGAAGACTACACCAGCCATCTGGCAATGATACATAGTCGTTTTGCGACCAACACGTTTCCGAGCTGGGACCGTGCTCAACCGCTGCGATTCATGTCTCATAATGGTGAAATCAACACGGTCAAAGGCAACAGCAACTGGATGTACGCTCGACAGGGCGTGATGGAAAGTGAACTGTGGGGCGACGATCTACAGAAGCTGTTTCCGATTGTTGAGCCGCACACGTCGGATTCGGGGTGCTTCGATAACGCCCTGGAAATGCTGTACCACAGTGGCCGAACGTTGCAGGAAGTCGTCATGATGATGATTCCTGAAGCGTGGCAGAACCACAGTACCATGCCGGAAGACAAACGCGCCTTCTACGAATACTACAGCGCTCTGCAGGAACCATGGGACGGGCCGGCATCGGTTTCGTTCACGGACGGCAAGTACATCGGAGCGACTCTGGACCGCAACGGTCTGCGTCCGAGTCGTTACTATGTGACGAAGGACGATCGCGTCGTCATGGCCAGCGAAGTCGGCGTGCTGGATATCGAACCTGAGAATGTTGTTTCCAAGGGACGACTGCAGCCCGGTCGTATGTTTCTGGTGGACTTCGAAGCCGGTCGGATCATCGACGACGGCGAACTGAAATCGGACGTGGCGTCGCGCCGTCCGTACCGCGAATGGCTGGAGGCGGAACGCATTCATCTGCAGGATATTCCGGAAGGCACCAAGCCAACATACCTGAAAGATCAGGAGCTGATGAATCAGATGAAGGCGTTCGGTTACACCACCGAAACGATGCAGTTCATGCTGATTCCACTGCTGTTGGCCAAAAAGGATCCAATCGGATCGATGGGTAACGACGCTGCTTTGGCATGTTTGTCTGATCAGGCGCGTATGCCGTACGACTACTTCCGCCAGTTGTTTGCTCAGGTGACAAATCCCGCGATCGATTCGATCCGCGAAGAAGTCATCATGTCGCTGGAATGTTACATCGGTCCCGAAGGCAACCTGCTGAACACAACGGACAAGCAATGCCACCGCCTTGCGCTGCCGCATCCGATTCTCAGCAATCAACAGATGGCCAATCTGAAGGACATGGATCACCGTGGCTGGAAGTCGAAAGTGATCGACACCACCTATGCCAAGTCCGAAGGTATCGCTGGGCTCAAGCCGACTCTGGATCGCATCTGCGCTGAAGCCCGCCAGGCGATTAAGGATGGTTATAGTCTGGTCGTGTTGTCTGATCGCCAGATCGGTCCAGATCGCATTCCGGTGAGTTCACTGCTGGCAACTGGTGCTGTGCATCATCACCTGGTGCGTTATGAAGAGCGGACTCAGATCGGTATCATCGTCGAGTCCGGAGAAGCTCGTGAAGTACATCACTTCTGTTTGCTGATCGGTTACGGAGCCGACGCAGTCAATCCATACATCGCGATGTACGCTCTGCGACAGGCACGCGAGAATGGCGACATCCCGGAAGAGTACACCAACACTAAGATCGTGCAGGTGTATCGTATGGGCGTCGCCAAGGGCATGCTGAAGGTCATGGCCAAAATGGGCATCAGCACGCTCGCCAGCTACAAGGGCGCTCAGATTTTCGAAGCAGTCGGTCTGGCTCAGGACGTGGTTGAACTGTGCTTTGCCGGAACGGCCAGCCGGATCAAGGGCGTCGGCTTCGACATTCTGGCTGAAGAAGCCATGATGCGGCACCATCTGGGTTTCCCGGAGAATGCGGACAGCATCAACTACGAGCTGCCGAATCCTGGCCTGTACCACTGGCGACGAACCGGCGAAAAGCACGCCTGGAATCCTCACACCATCGGCCGCATTCAACAGGCTGCTCGAACGGGAGACAAAAAAGCATACAAGGACTTCAGCGATCTGGTCAACAGCGAGACGACTCGCGCGTGTCACTTGCGTGGGTTGATGAAGTTCAAGACCGCCACATCTGTTCCGCTTGCCGAAGTGGAGACTGCCAGCGAAATCGTGAAGCGATTCTGCACCGGAGCCATGTCGTTCGGTTCGATTTCGGCCGAGGCTCATGAAACCCTTGCGATCGCCATGAACCGTCTTGGTGCGAAAAGTAACACGGGTGAAGGTGGCGAACGTTACGAACGGTTCACTCCTGACGCGAACGGTGACCTGCGTCGTTCCGCGATCAAGCAGGTGGCCAGTGGTCGCTTTGGTGTGACGTCATGGTATTTGACCAACAGCGATGAAATTCAGATTAAGATCTCACAGGGTGCCAAGCCCGGTGAAGGGGGAGAATTGCCGGGTCACAAGGTCGACGACGTCATCGCGTCGACGCGACTGTCGACGAAGGGCGTCGGTCTGATCAGTCCTCCCCCGCATCACGACATCTACTCGATTGAAG
>CALFOL010000450.1 GCA_937919915.1 uncultured Planctomycetaceae bacterium | reverse complement strand
CGCTGAGCACGACGCGGCATGGCGTGAATGCCTGAGAATGGAAGAAAAAGACACCGTCCGAAGGCAGGACGTTCGGCAACCACACAGAAAAATCGCGGAGTCAACTTAAGTGGTCATCTTTCCTGGCGGCAGCAGACGCCGACTTCATCGTGAGTCCGCGTTTCCGAAGAAACAACGCCATCACTTTGTCGCCATCGCCAACGTTCGACAGGAAACCACGACCACGGATCCATCAACTGCAAAGCGCTGTCCTGTGCTGCTCGACGAAACGTTGCCGACGTGCTGCATGCAGTCCGTCAAACGCTGAATCACCGAGCGAGCTATCAGATCGCCTGCCTTCTTTCGGCTTCTTGTGAGATTTGGGTAAACCTCGTGAACCAACCTTACCGGTCGGCGGTTTTGGTACAGGATTCGAACCTGTCACAGTCAGGTTAATGGCCTGATGCTCTAGCCAACTGAGCTAACCAAGGAATGCAGACTTTCAGAAACCATGCACGGAACGCGTTCGATCAAACCCGTCGGGTGATGAAAACGCCGCTGGACATCAACATTCGCTGGGATGACACGCCAGTACCGGAAGGGTTCGGAAGCGGCGCCATGGAAGATGGCGGAAGCTCCAAATGGCCACGCTCACTAAACTAAGCCTGAACGCGCTGTGTGCGGGTCTCCCGACGCTGCACTCCGTCTGACCGAAGGTCTCCAAAACGCGCTCGACGATCCGGGGGGGCGAGCAGACGTGCGCCCAGCGCGCACGGCCAATTCCGGCGCGGCGCATGAAAAAACCGGACGTGGCGCTTGCCATGTTCGGTTTGTTTTTTGACGATCGTAGAGATCGTTTATTCGTCTGACACGTATTGCAGCAGGCCGATAAATCGGGCTCGCATGACGGCTTTGCGGACAGCTCGCTGATACAAAGCTGACGTGCCGGTGCGGCGGCGAGGCAGAATTCGGCCTTCGCGGTCGATGAGATTCTTCAGAGTTCGCAGGTCCTTGTAGTCCACATAAACCGGTCGTGGCACAACGCCACCGGCTGTAAACGGACACGTCATCTTCTTCTTTTTCAGACGTGCGCGGCGTTTACGAAGCTTCTTCAGGTCTGTTTTCGAAATTGTTGCCATGTAACTGAGTTCGCCTTTTCTTTATGCAAGCGAATTTTGGGAGCGGGCTGGGTCCCCGTAAAACCTGCGTAACAAACGAGTTACAGCAAATCGCCCGATCGGACCAGTCGACGAAATCGGACTGGCGGGGAAAAACGGAAGTCGCGCATTGTAATCGGCAGCACGCAAGTCGCAACAGTAACAAGAACCTGAGTTTCCGAAGGACGCGAATTCCTTCAGGAAGGCCGATATCGCTCAAAACTCAGCGTAGAACAGTCAGCGACGATGACCGCGACCCTCCCCGTTCTGCCGCCCCGGGGTGGTTTCGCGGAAACGCGCATGGCCGTACAATCAGCGGCCTCAATTCTCTGTTTCCTGGAAAACTGCAATGTCGGCTTCAGACCCGTTCGGATTCGACAACCCCGAGCCTGCGAAAAAACCTCTCAGCGGTTGTGCGATTGCCGCCATCATATGCGGAGTGCTGTTTGCTATGGTTGTCGTCGTCGCAGCGCTCGGAATTTGGTGGCTGAAGAATAACGCAAGACCGTTCGGCACAGACATCGCGACGTCAGCCATGAAAGATGCCCTGGACGAAGTGGAGATTCCGGACGACCAGCGGCAGCGTATTGACGCTCGGATCGACGGCGTCGGTCAGCGTTTTAAAGATGGCGAACTCGAGTTTGAACAGGTCGTTGCGATTTTCGAAAGGATTAGCGAAAGCCCATTGCTGTCTGCGGGCATGTCGTTGTTCTTCAAACGTGCGTACTTGAAGGATTCAGGGCTCAGCGAAGAAGAGAAACAGGCGGCCGAAGTCTCCATTCAGCGTTTCGCCCGAGGCGTTATCGACAAGTCGATCCCCAAAGAAACCAGCGACGCAGCGCTGAACATCATCAGTCATGAGGACCGCGAAGGGGCTCGAGAATTCAAAGGGAAGCTGTCGGATGATGAACTGCGAGCATTCCTTGCTGCGATCACCACGGCAGCCGACGAAGCGGGAATTGCCGCTACTGTGCCCGAATTCAACTTTGCAGACGAGTTCGACAAGGCAGTTCACGAAGCCCTTGGCGATGTCGGGCTCACTGCAGAAATGGAAGAAGAAACGCCTGTCACGAGTGAGTAACCGGGACGCAGCTCCTGCCTTTTGCAGAGTTCGCACAGCGTGATCCTCCTGTAACACAAGCGACTCGCTGGCGTTATCTGTTGTTGCTCGACGTCGATTAGATGAGACAGGCCCCGCCGTCTGGCCACAGCAGTTCCTGCTGCCTGGTGGCCGCGAAGAGCGAATTGCGGACTAAGAACCCCTAAGATAGCAGTCTCCCGCGAGCCAGAACCGTTCACGACATATTAGAGCAGTTTACCGAATGTCATGAACGCGTGGGGCTTGTGGGGTAGGCGTTTTCCGGTTGAAAACCTCTCACCGCAGCCATAGGTCAGCAAGATTCGCTGTGAGCACCGGTCATTATTAACAACGGAATGAGCAAACGAATCGCTTGCTCTACGGAAACAAAACGCAGGTCATAAATACAACACATTCCCCAACACCGACCTCTCTGTTTCGCAACTGTGTTTCGGCTGCTGGGGCATTATCCCGGATGCGCACTGGGGCGAACGCAACGAGCTGGATTCCGTCAAAGCGATTCTTGCCGCCGTTGAGGCCGGCATCAACTTCTTCGACACCGCCACCGTCTACGGAGACGGTGCCAGCGAAACGCTGCTGGGCACGGTCTTCGCCGATCACAAACTGCGTGACAAAACGATCATCGCATCCAAGGTGCCGCCGAACTCGATGCGGCCGGATCAGATACAGACCGAATGCGAAGCCTCGCTGAAACGATTGCAGACTGACTATCTGGATCTGTATCAAACACACTGGACCAGCCGCGACGTTCCGCTGGCGGACAGCTGGGGAGCCATGCTGCGACTGCAGGAACAAGGCAAGGTCCGTCACATCGGTGTCTGCAACATGGGGCTGGAAGATCTGCAGGCCGTTTCCGATCTTCAGAAGCCCGTGACAAATCAACTGCCGTTCAATCTGATGTGGCGAATGATCGAAGCCGAAATCCTGCCGCACTGCATTCAGCAGGATATCGGCGTGCTGGTTTACACGCCGCTGATGCACGGAATTCTGGCCGACAAATATCAAAGCGCTGCAGATGTGCCGGATGGTCGCGCTCGATCCCGTCACTTCAATGGTGAACGCCCAATGGCTCGCCACGGCGAACCGGGAGCCGAAGTGGAAACGTTCGCGGCGCTGGACGCGATTCGTGACATTTGCGTTGGGCTGAATCGGGAAATGGCCGACGTCGCCCTGGCTTGGATCATGCAGCAAGCGGGCATCGTGAGCGTGATCACGGGAGCAAGCAACGCCGATCAGCTTCGGAAGAATGTGAATGCGGTGGAATCGCCTTTGTCCGACGACGTGCTTCAGAAACTGGATGCAGCGACGACGAAATTGAAGACAGTCCTCGGATCTAATCCAGACATGTGGGACGGTGGTGAGAACAGTCGCTATCGTTGATCGACGGAGGAATAACGGACACATCGTTTAACCCCAATACCGTTCAATTCGTTGCAACAAGCGGTGCTGCATTCATTTACGTCAGTCATGCCAATGCGATTTAGCCCGGCGTGAATACACGCCGGGGTCGAGCGATCTATATATGATTGGGCACGGTCCGTATTTCACGCGTACCCCCGGTGTATTCACCGGGGACTAAATACAATCTGTGTAACCAGTTGTCACTTTTTGAACGGTATTGCGTTTAAGCCGCAGGCGAGGCGCTCCACTGGCGACCTCGCCCGCGGCTACGAGTTAAATGAATTTGAAACCGGGCACCCAGCAATGTCATACAACACAATCACAACCACACCAATCTCCGGTGCCCTCGGCGCTGAGATCACCGGCGTCTCGCTCGTCGACCACCTGAGCGACGGCGTCATCGCTGAAATCCGCCAGGCGTTGCTTGATCATCTGGTGATCTTCTTCCGCGATCAACAACTAACACCACCACAGCAGATCGCGTTTGCCAAACGATTCGGCCCGCTGGAAGAACACGACTTCGTCAAAGGGCTTCCCGATCATCCGGAAATCATTCGTGTGGTGCGCGAAGCCGACGAAGACAGCTTGAACTTTGGCGGAGCGTGGCACACAGACGTCACGCATCAGGAGTGCCCTGCCCTGGGA
Source organism: uncultured Planctomycetaceae bacterium (assembly GCA_937919915.1). Lineage (GTDB taxonomy): Bacteria > Planctomycetota > Planctomycetia > Planctomycetales > Planctomycetaceae > Fuerstiella. The sequence goes on along the minus strand of CALFOL010000450.1, from coordinate 8,008 downwards.
TCAGTGCTTTACAGTATCGATGTCCCGCCGCACGGTGGCGACACGCTGTTTGCCAATCAGTATCTGGCTTACGAAACGCTGTCGCCGGGCATGCAAAGGATGTTGGATGGTATGACGGCCATTCACACGGCCGAAGGCCCCTTCGGCCCAAATGGGCGTGCGGCCACCAACTGGAAAAACATGCAGATCGAAACCAGCGAGAAGGCTTTGGAAGAAATGGAACATCCGGTCGTCCGCACACATCCGGAAACCGGCCGTAAAGCGTTGTTCGTCAACAAAACCTTCACCGTGCGTTTCAAAGACGTGACGGCGCTGGAAAGCGCTCCGCTGCTGGACTACCTATTTCACCACGCCAGCCACGAGCAGTTCACCTGCCGGTTCCGCTGGACGAAGGGCGCCGCCGCGTTCTGGGATAACCGCTCTGTCCTGCATTACGCGCTGAATGACTATTCCGGCCACCGTCGCGAAATGCATCGCGTCGCGATTTCCGGCGACCGACCAGTGTAAACAATACACCAACAGCAGCGACTGTTGTTGAGCGATTTCGCTGATTCTCTCCAATATCCATCTGTCGTCAGCGAAGCACAGGACAATGTCAGATGCCGTTCAAACAGACTACCGCGAGCGCGCGAACCAATTTGGGGCGCAGGAAGACCAGCTAAGAAACCGACTGAGTTGGCCATCGTGCGCTGCTGTCACTTTGTGGGCATCGCCTGTTTGACGCTGGCATACTCCGGAATGATCCCACCGCGGGCTTGCGCGGGAGCTGTCGTCGTTGTGATCCTTATTCGTACACACTCCAACCGCTGCAGCGGCCAGACTCGGCGAAATCGCTGTCGTGAGTTGCGTCAGATTAATCAAATCTCGGCGGCTCGCGTGCAACGCGATTGGAAAAATACCCCCGACAGAGAAGTCAGCCTGTCCGACGAAGATCGAATCGTCGCCACGGATTTAGGCATATTTGGTACAGCGTCGTTATTCCAACTGGTCTGCAACGCGGAAACCGCAGCTGGTATTCGGACGCTGCGCGACTGGTTGATTCATCCGACAGACCCAACGGAAATCCGAGAACGACAGCAAGCGATCGCCGAGCTATCCTCGCGGCTGGACTATCGGCAGGAACTGAACGCTGTTTCTCGATCAATGGCCAGAACAAAGTTTGTCCCCGACGATTTTCTGGAGTGGGCTGAAGGCCGAACGTACCTGTCCCGCAAACGCAGTCTCGTCTGGCTGGTCAGAACGCTGCCGATCATCGTGTTATCGATGCCGTCACTGACTTTGCTGGGCGTCCTGCCGCAACACATCGGGATGCCGATCATGACGACAGCAATCGCTGTCAACATCCTCCTCACCGTCGCGGTTGTTGGCACAGTCCACGACATCTTTCGTATCGTGTGCCCGGCCCCCGATGGCTTCGACCTGGATCGGTTGCAACGGGTATTCACCAAACTATCAAACATGAACGGCGAATCCAGGACATTGGTCGAAATACAGGAAACCGCATCCACAGCTACTGCGGGCCTGAAGCAACTGCAACGCATCATGAAGTTCACATCACTCTCCAGAAATGCGATCACAGCAGTGCCTGTGTACTTACCGTTGCAGTTTACGGTACTGTGGGACTTTCAGATCCTGCAACTGCTGGAAGACTGGCAGCAGAAACACGGCCACCAGTTTCGCAACTGGCTGGATGCTCCGGGAAATTTTAAGCGACCGAATCACTGGCCGCGTTGGCGCATGACAACCCGAAGTGGTCATTTCCTGAAGTTGGCGCTGAACACAACGAGCAGTTCATCGCGAATCAACTGGGCCACCCATTACTCGCAGAATCCGTGCGAGTCCTGAATGACGTCACGATTGGTCCGGCTGGCAGGATGTTGCTTGTCACAGGCTCAAACATGTCCGGCAAGAGCACGTTGCTGCGAAGCATCGGAATCAACGCCGTCCTGGCTCAGGCAGGAGTCCCCGTCTGTGCGCACCAGTTACAAATGCCCTTCGTGAAAGTCGTCACCAGCATGCGCTTCGTCGACGCGCTACAGGACGGTGTATCGCTGTATATGGCAGAAGTCAGTCGGCTAAAGAAAATCGTCGACACGGCGCGTGAGTTCTCGCGTTCCGCGGACGAATCGAAGGCTCCGCCGGTGACACTTTTGTTTCTGCTGGACGAAATTCTGCACGGCACAAATTCGGCAGAACGACAAATCGCGACGCAACGTGTGTTGTCGCATTTGCTGCAGTACCAGGTCATTGGTGCTGTCAGCACGCACGATCTGCAACTGGCTGAAGTTCCCGGAATCCAGGAAGCCAGCGAGATCGTGCATTTCCGTGAATCGCTGGAAGACAATGACGATCAGGTGCGCATGACGTTCGACTACACGATGCGACCAGGAATTGCTCCCACCACCAACGCGGTGAAACTATTGGAAATGGTGGGGCTATAAGCTCACACAGGGCGCAACAAAAACACAGCGGCCTTCACACAGGGGCTGGTTTCGTTGTGTTCGCGGATCTCGACCGCGACCAGTTTAACCACCCTGTGACCGCCAGCAAAACCAGAGCGGCAATGTTTGTGGCCACGCCGTAATTGATTCCTGAGATCGTCACATCTGGTGTCAACAACATCGCCGCAGATGTCAGCGCGATAACTCGCGTCACTACCCGAGCGTCCGTAAACAAATACCCGGCAATGCCGACTGCCAGCGCGAGAATTCCGGCAACAGCCAGCGAAACGGCAATCAACACGGGCATGAATTCCGCAGGACCGCCTTCGGGATTCATCAGCAGTAATTCCGGTCGATATACAAACATAAACGGCAGCGTGAAGCCTGCCAGCGAAAACCGAAACGCTGCAAACGACGTTTTCATAATCGGAGCATCCGCGATCGACGCGCTGGCATACGCCGCCAGTGCTACCGGCGGCGTGACCATGCTCATCATTCCGAAGTAGAATATGAACAGATGAGCGGCCAGCGGAATAACACCCAGTTCACCCAGCAGTGAACCCATCAACGTGGCCATCAGCAAATAGCAGACAACCGACGGGACGCCCATGCCCAGTACAATGGAACAGGCCATAATCCCCAGCAGCGCGAGAAACAGATTCGTTTCGACAACACCTTTGATCACAGCGCTGAAGTCTGTGGCGATTCCTGTTTGCTGCACGACACCAATGATGATGCCGACACACGCACTGGCCGCAACCAGTGAGACGCCATTCTTAGCCGACCTCTTCAACGCGTCAACAACGGACGAGCGCCATGCCGGGTGAGCGATGCCGAACGTCAGCAGGGCAAACATTCCGACGATTCCAGCCGCCAGCCAGGCCTCAAAACTCTGACGGCCCGAAGCATCGGGCTGAAGCTCGACAACCAGAAAATAGTACAGCAGCGTGGCGACGAAAAAACTGCCAACGGCCAGTGCTCGAGGAATCGCGCTGATCGGCAGCTCTTTTCGCAATGCCGAAAGAACAAGAATTACCATCAGCGACCCGGTGACCGCTTTGAACGGGGAGAATCGCAGCAGCAGCAGCAGAACCAGTGACCCGAGGGCACCGAAGAACACCAAAGCTTCGAACTTCGAAATCCGTTTCGGGGCCTTCTTTTCACCAACAGCAACCACGTCCACTTTGCGCGAGTAGAAATGCACAATCAGGAAGATTGACAGGTAGTACAGAACAGCCGGTATCAACGCAGCTTTGGCGATATCCAAAAACGTGACCTGAGGCTGCACAAGTTCCAGCATCATGTACGCGCCGGCACCCATCACGGGCGGCACCAAAGCTCCTCCGGATGCAGCTGCCGCCGTAATCCCGGCGGCGATATGCGGACTGAACCCGGCATTGCGCATCATGGGTATCGTAAACGATCCGGTCGTCACCGCATTCGCGACGGCACTTCCGGACAGCGAGCCCATCAGTCCGCTGCCGAGCACTGCGACCTTAGCCGGACCACCGGGACTGTTGCCGAAGACTTTTTCTGCGAAGTCGATGATGAACTGAGTCGCCCCGGACATTTCGAGAAACGCTCCGAAGACGACGAACAGAAATACGTACTTAAACATCACGCTTGCTGCCGGTCCGAACACTCCCAGCGTTTGCAGGAACGTTGTACTGACAATGTCGCGAGCATTCTGTCCGGCGTGCGGCAGCAACCACGCAGGCATCTCAGCCCAGTTGTACTCCACGCTGGCATGGCAGTACCACGAATGCATCACAAACGCGAGTGCCAGCAACGGAACGATCAAGCCAATCGATCGCCGAGTCGCTTCGAACACCAGTATCAAACCGACCAGTCCGACGAAGAAGTCTGTCTGCGTTTCGATACCGGCACGGTTGGCAAGAGAGATGCCTTCCGCCCATGAAGTTTTGAAGGACGGTTCCGTTTGCACCACAACGTAAGTGCAACACGCACCGGCCGCCAGCGACAGCACCGTGTCGAACGCGCTAAAGAACTTGTTGCCCTTCAGCTTTCCGTGGATTGGCGTGGTCAGGTAACACAACATCAGACCGATGCCGACAAACACCGCCAGCGAGGACTGAGGCTGCAGCCAGTTGTAGTTGACTTCCGCAAGCGTAAACAGGCACAGAGCAACCGACAAAACGGTTACAGAGAAACCTCGAAGACGTTCAAACACGTGCGCTTACTCCTGTGTCGCTGGAGCGGCGGCGGCTGGTTCCGATACCGGTGCTGCATCTGTGGCAGCCGGAGTTTCCACGGCGGGAGCACCGTCTGATTCCGGCCAGATTCCCGCCTCTTTGTAGAATCTAATCGCGCCCGGATGAAATTCCGTCCCCGTGTAGCGAGCAACATTCTTTTCGTTGATCGACTTACCGGCAGGATGCTGTTCGGAAATCGCGGCACGGTTTTCCCAAATGAGCTTTGTGATTTCATAGATCAGTTCTTCGTCCTGATCGGCCGACGTAATCAACTGCATCGAACCTACGTTCAGACCAGCATAGTCACTGGTCTGACCGGGGTACTTGTCTTTCGTGACAGTGAACGGCTGGAAGAAGGGAAATTCTTCGATAAGTTTTGAGCGTTCGGCTTCGCCGAAAGGCACAAAGAGGATGTCGTACGTGCTGCAAGCCTGACTGATCGAACCGGTGGGAACGGCTCCACCAAGAAAAGCGGCGTCAGCCGAACCGTCGCCGAGCATATCGACGGCACCACTTTGTGTTGCGTTCAACGGAGAAAGATCTGCGAAGGCCACACCGTGAGCAGCCAGCAGAGGTTCCACGAACATTTCGAAGCCTGCACCAGCCGGACCAATGACGACTTTCTTACCCTTTAGATCTGCGACAGTTTTAATGCCGGAATCTGCAGTTGTGATAAACATCGCCACGTTGGGTGCCAGAGTCGCGATGGCTCGCATGTCGTACTTCTGTTCCCAGCCGGATTCGCCTCGAACTGCAAAGTAAGTAATCGCCGAATTCGAAATTGCCAGCTGCAGATCGCCCTTGGCCAACCGACGAATATTTTCCTGAGATCCTTTTGTGCCCTTGGCCTGCATCTTCCAGTTGGCGTCGCCCTTGTTGGCATTCAGAACTTCGCTGATCGCCTGGCCGACGACAGCGAATGCTCCACCCACCGGGGCCGTTCCCATACTTAGAAACTGCCGTCGTCCGCCACCGCTGTCGCCACCGGTCGATGCTGCGCCACTTCCATCGCCATTGTCTTTCGAACATCCGGCGTACAGGAACAAAGCTGCCGCAAAACACAAAGTCGCCTTTGCCAACTTTGATGACAAAAATCGCATCGAAGGAACCCTTTGGAGATCGCCAGTTCGCGTGAATGAGATTGAGCGGACAAGGCGGAGGTGGGAGAGAACGGAATTTGGCACGAGTCTACCAAGCCCCATAACCAGCCGCCAGTGTCGTGAATCGCGTTCTCAAACGCCGGTTCATTGAGTCAGCACGTGCTGCAGGCCGGTGAAAAAGACTTGTTCGCATCCACACGGAGCGTCAGATTCACCGATCCGCACGCCTCTCAAGCAGTGTCGCATTCCTGTCGCGAGTCGATTGGTGCGTCATCCGACCAGGACCTTTGGCAGCGTTGAAGGCTTTCCAATCAGTAAATCGCGGATCCAGCAACGGATCACGAGCACGGAAGCCCTAAACTGTTCAAAAACACAGGTGAAACGAAAAACAAGGGCTGATCACCGTGGTGAACACACGTGACACACATAGCCACCCGCAGTACACTGTGGTGTTCGCTTCCGGTTTGTGTCGGACGCCTCACACGGAAAGAGCTGTTCGCACATCGGCAACTCTGCCCTCCCGGACTCCCCTGCCCATGCTAACTGCCGCCAGTCGTTTTCTGCGCACGTTGTTTGCAGACACTCGGCCGTCCACAAATCGCCGTCGCGTGTCACAACGCCCGACCAGTTACGCGTCGACGGAACAGCTCGAGGACCGCTGCCTGTTGTCAGCCGGTGAACTCGACCCGACATTCGGTGACGGGGGCATTGTGATCACCAATGTTGCCGACAAACACTACCAACTCAACGTCGCCGATATGGAGATCCTCGACGACGGCAGCATGCTGATGGTCGGCACGACCACACAGTATCAGCGTTACGACCTGAATGAAGATATCTACGTCGTACGAGTGCTGCCGAATGGTTCGGGGGAAGCGACCGGACCTTATGACCAAACCTTTGGCGACGCCGGTCGTGTTAGGTTGTACGCCGGTATCGGTCACGACATGGCGGGGGCGATGGGGGTCCTGCCGGATGGGAAAATTCTTATCGCCGGGAGCTCGGAAAACGACGAAAGCTTCCAAACGAACCTGTGGCGACTTAACCCCAATGGTCCTCCGGACACAACGTTTGGAGGGGGTGATGGATTTGTGCAGCTTGAAGATGGTTTTCGAGACGTCACTGATCTTGTTGTACAGTCGAACGGACGCGTGATCGTTGTTGGATCCTACGCAAGGATCTTCAGCGAGCAGTACCAGTCCTGCCGGACGTTCGAAGAATTCGAAATGGTTGGCTTCACGGCAGACGGCGCGCTTGATGTAACATTTGCAGACAACGGGCGAAGTAGTTCCGGATCGGCGGTCAGGGACAGGACGTTCTGATCAGCGATGGCGGCGCCGATGTCCTGCGCGGAGGAGCGGGCGACGACGTTCTGGCCATTCCAGACATCAATTTTTCATCCACACGCAGACTCATTGGCGGTTCCGGTATCGATACACTGCGTCTTGCCGGTAGTGGCCTGACGCTGAACCTGACGGCGATCCGCGATAACCGGATCGTCGATGTCGAAGTCATCGACATCACGGGCAACGGCCCCAATATCCTGACGCTCAGGGCCCAGGACGTATTGAACATCAGCAGTGACTCCAACGGCCTGACTGTTCGCCGCAACTTCAACGACACGGTGAACATCGGCACTGGCTGGACTCAACAACCGAACGAGACCATCGCAGCCATCACATTCGACGTGTTCACGCAAGGTGCTGCCGTTCTGAAGATTGAACAGGTCTCCCCAGCCAGCGATCTGGCAGCAATCTCATTCAACGCCAACAGCGACCATGTGCTCGGTGGAAAAACGACCGTCACAGTCGTCATCGAGAACATCGGGACCGCCAGCGCCGGGGCGTTTACGTCTCACGTGTTCTGGTCGGCGAATAACGTGACTGGTGATGCAGACGACATGCTGGTTGGCAATGGCTCCATAGCCGTCTCCGGCCTGGCTCCGGGAGAATCGAGCACTCAGACAATCACCGTACAACTGGACCAGGCGACCCTGTATGCTCACGCGTTGGCGTCGAATCCCGTCGGGGCCAGCGTCGGTACAGCTTCCACGGAAGCCGACCATCTGTTCCTGGTCGTCGACGTCAACAACGACGTTGTGGAAGGGGATGAAGCAAACAATACAGACCGCGGCCATCTGCTCGACAACGAAGACATTACGTACTTCCCATGGGACAAAAACGGTAATGGTGTCGTGGAACCGCTGGAAGCTCTGACATCGATTCAGGCAATCGGCACAGCCGACGCAGCCCGC
>CALFOL010000449.1 GCA_937919915.1 uncultured Planctomycetaceae bacterium | reverse complement strand
CCGATCGTCGTGGAGTTTGACACGACAACCAGCAGTTTTCAGCTCTTCAATGCGGTGAGGGGGTTTCCGGGGAACGCTCACACGCAAAGCAATACGGCTCGACGGTTCATCAACTCGCGACAGTCACGCATCGGACATCCGGCCGGGTATAAGCTGTTTGATGACGAAGGCCAGCCGTTGTTCCCGCTGCTGTTGGTGGATTCCATCGAGTGGGAGAGCGTGCCCGTCAGCGAGGAGACCCAGCGAAAACGCAGCGGGATTTTCCCATCCGTTTTGGCTCGAAACGCCAATGCACCAACGGATCCGCAAGAGCTGGAAGCGTTGTTCGGCGAGTGTCGCGAGTCCCTGCAACGGTTCGCAGAGCGCGCCTGGCGTCGTCCGGTGACGCGTGACGAGGTCGAACGCTACGTCCGCATCGTGCAGTATGAACTCGCTGCGGGAGAATCGTTCGGCCCGGCATATCGCTCGGCATTGATCGCCGTGCTTACCTCGAAAAACTTCTACTACATCGAAGAAGGAGATCCGACGAAGCCTCGCGATACGGTGAATGACTGGGAACTCGCCTCGCGGTTGTCGTATTTCCTGTGGAGTTCGATGCCAGACGACGACCTGTTCGCGGCGGTCAGGGCGGGTACGCTGAAGCAACCCGAGGTCTTTAAAGCACAACTGAAACGCATGACGGCCGATCCCAGGATTGCGCGTTTCGTAGAAACGTTTCCCCAACAGTGGCTGCAATTGCACCGCGTGGGGATGTTCCCGCCCGATCCCGGCCTTTATCCAGACTACGACAAGTGGCTGGAAAAGAGCATGGTGCTCGAAACGCAGGCATACTTTGCCGAGGTCTTCGCCAGGAATTTGCCGCTGGCAGACTTCTTGAAGTCCGACTGGACGATGGTCAATCCGCGTTTGGCGAGTTTCTATCAACTCCCACAGCTCAGCAGTTCCGGCTTTCAGAAAGTCACGTTGCGTCCCGAGGATCACCGTGGAGGGCTGCTCACGCAAGCGGCGATTCTGTCGCTGACATCGGACGGCACGCGGCACCGCCCCGTGCATCGAGGCGTTTGGGTTTCGGAAGCGATCTTCGGTCGCACTCCTCCTCCACCGCCGCCAAACGTCGAGCCGCTCGAACCGACGCCCAGCGACAAGCCGAAGGCGACGATTCGCGAGCAGCTTCAAGCTCACGCAACGCACACCACTTGCGCCTCGTGTCACGCCAAGATCGACCCGCTCGGCTTCGCGTTCGAGAACTACGACGCCATTGGCGGCTGGCGGATGCATGAGCGGGTCAAAGGCGGAATCGGGAACGACCCGCCGGTGCAGGCCGGCGGGATACTTCCCAACGGCAAGACATTCCAGGGGCCGGACGAGTTTAAAGGCTTGCTGGTCGCGGATGTCGACCGGTTCGCGGAAGCATTCGTCGAACAGCTGGCCACGTATGCGTTGCGGCGGGTGATGACCGTGGACGACAAGGCGGCGATCAAGGCGATCGCTGCCCAAAGCAAGCCGGATGAGTATCGCCTGCGTTCCATCCTTGAAAACCTGGTCCTTTCAGACCTCTTCCAGAAACGATAGAGAACACCATGAACGACAACCAACCAACAGACGAGATCGACCGCCGCACGGCGCTGAGCCTGCTGGCGGCTGTGGTCGCTGGTGGTGTAATTTTGTCCGACTCATCGGCTCAGGCGGCAGAATCGCTGCCTGAGAACAACGAAATCCCGCAGCCAGGCAACTTCCCCACGAAGCCTGGAAACTACCTCGCGGGCGAACTGGTGACTACGGATGCGATCAATCGCCGGGGCGGATTACGGCTGGACGGCGACTTCAACGACGACCGTTACGACAAGGCTCAGCCGCACGACTTCGCCATGCTGCCCTATGGCATGATCTACTACCACGGAGCCCCGGCTGAATTGCGCGACATCCCGCTCGGGACGCATCTGCACGGCTCGTTCTACCTGCCGCCCAAGGGTGAAGAGAACACGATCCCGCCGACCAAGGGGCCACCACAATACGGCTCGAAATTCAATCATGCGATCTTGCTGGAAGATGACTTCAGCTTCTTCCAAAGACGCGGTCAGGCGTGGGAGGTGGTTGAGGTCAATCGTGAGAAGGGCCGTATGAAGGTCGCTACATCAGGGAAAACGGCCGGCGCTCACATTGAAGCCGAGCAGACTTTCTGGATCGACGACGCCACGCGAGTCTGGAAGGGGAAATCCAGTGCGGAGTGGACAGCACTCGCCGCAGAGAAAGTGGTTCAACTCAATCTCACTTGGTCACCGGAATGGCGCAATCGACAGTTTCGCGCGTCGGATGTTTGGATCGACGAAGAAAGCCGCGCTGTCGCCACGGAGCGTCAACGGCGGATTCATGTTCGTTATCAAAAGCACCATTGGCTCGCCGGGTGGGTCGATCATGTCGAGCATCTCGGCGGCAGCCAGGGGATCGTCACGATCACACTGTTTGACAGCGTGGATTCGTCGCTGCTGGAGGAAGTGAAGTCGAAGAAAGCTCACGGCAATGCGGTTGCTGCGGCGGAAGCGACACTGCGCACATATTGGCAGGACCACGACCACAAAGGCGGGTCCATTGTCGAGTGGAAGACACTCGACAAGCCGCCAGCGGGGAGCAGCGGGATACAGATCCGCTGGCAAACCGGCGAATTGCTGGATGGTTTTCGCCCTGGTCGAATCGTCCGACTCCGCTGTCACGACTGGCCGAATATCAAACTGCCACCGGAAGAACGACTGCGTTAACTCCAAGCGACACCAATCACACCATCAAGGAAACGGAAAAGCATCATGGCAAATGTCCTCTCCCAAAACTGGCTCCTCAGCCGTCGTCATCTCCTGCGTGGACTCGGCGTCTCGCTGGCCCTGCCGCTGCTCGACTGCATGCGTCCCCTGCTCGCCGCCGACAAAGACGTGCGTCCCAAACGCAGCGTCTTCATCTACCTGCCCAACGGCGTCAACACCCATGAATACCAGATGGCCACGGCGGGCAAGGACTATCAAATGTCCAAACCCTTGCAGGCACTTGAAAAGCACCGCGACATCATCACGCCGTTCAGCGGCATGTATCATCCGCATGGTCTGGGCCACCATCACAACTGCTCGACGATCTGGCTGACCGGCGGCAAGATCGGGCAGTCGGAACGCAACACGATCTCGGTCGATCAACTTATGGCGACCGTGACCGCGCCGCAAACGCGATTCTCGTCCATCGAACTGAGTAACCAGGGGCATTCACTGTCGTATAACGCCGACGGGATTCAACTCCCCGCACAGGGAAACCCCGGCGTTGTCTTCCGGGAACTGTTCGAAGAACCCAAGGGTGGTGTGGCGAATCAGCGGCGCGGACTGCAGCGGCGCGGCAGCATTCTGGATGCAGTCATTGACGAGGCCGCGACGCTCGATCGCCAACTGGGGTCAGCGGATAAGGGCCGATTGGAGCAATATCTCACATCCGTTCGCGAAGTCGAAATTCGTACCCAGCGCGCTGACAAATGGCTCGATGTACCACGACCGACAGTCGACCCAGGTGTGGCATCCCAACTCAATCGCGATGTCGCTCTGGAACGGTTGGGAGAATACTTGCGGACGATGTATGACATTCTTGTCCTGGCGTTTCAAACCGATCTCACGCGTGTCGCCACGTTCAGCACCGGAAACGAAGGGACCGGACCCGCTGTTCCGGAAATCGGCATCAAACAGGATCGACATTCTCTGTCGCATCACAATGGCAACCCCAAACTGCTCGCCGACCTGATGTCCAGCGACACGTTCAATCTCCAGCAGTTTGGTTATTTCCTCGACCGACTGCGGGAGGTGAAGGATGCGGATGGACCGCTGATCGAAACGACGATGGCCCTGTATGGCAGCGGCATGGCCTATGGCCACAGTCACGGGAACGCCAGTCTGCCGATTGTTCTGGCCGGTGGCACGGCGCTCGGATTCAAGCATGGCCAGCACGTCGATTACAACCTGACCAGGAACTTTCAGGGCTACGACAAACACCCAGGCATCTACCACAGTGCCGTCAACAGCCGCGCCCACCTCAGCAATCTCCTGCTGACAATGGCGCAGAAGATGGATGTGCCGACAGAGAAATTCGCCGACAGCAATGGTACCGCGTCGGAGGTTCTGTGATGCGGATACTTCCATTCCTCTTCGCAGTCCTGGCGATCGGCGCCTCTGAGTCGATCGCGTCAGCCGAGAATCAATCGGCGCCCCTGTTTGTCGAGGCTGACAAGGCCCGCCACATCTCCGGTGAACTGGTCTATATCGACGCCGTGAATCGCCGCGGCGGCATTCGGCTGGATGGCGATCAAGGCCGATACTACACCGGCCCACCGCACTGGTTCGCGCTGTTGCCTTACGCTCCAGTCTGGCACAACGGGGCCCGCGCCGAGCTGCGCCATATCCCGCTAGGGACGCATGTGCACGGCTACTTCGTCCTGCCGACTCCCGGCGAAGAAGCGACGATTCCCGCCCTGCCCGACGACAAGAAGCAGTTCGCTATCCCGGAGAACCACGTGCTGCTGATGGAAGACGACTTCAGTTTCTACCAGCGTCGCGGTCAGGCGTGGAAAGTTGTGTCGATCGATGTCGCGAAAGAGAAAATCAAACTTGAACCCGTCGCCATCCCGCAGTCAACCGCTTCCAACACGGCTGCACCGACGAAACCAGGAGCCCTTCTGCCGGGCGGGGATGTGGCCGGGAAGCTCGTGAAAGCTGGCATCAACACGCCGTTCACGTTTGACATTGATGTACGTTCAGAGATTTGGCAGGGACGGCAGCTTGTCGAGCTCAGCGCGATTCAGCCGGGCGGCATCGTGCAATTCAACCTGGCCTGGTGTCAGGGTTGGGGACAGGGAGAGTTCCGCGTCGGACGTCTTTGGATCGACGAGGGCAGCCGAACGCTGGCGACCGAACGGCAGCGTCAGCGGCATGTGCAATATGAGCGGGAACGCTGGACCGCTGGCTGGATCGACGAGGTCGAGCACTTCGATTACGGCGGCGGCATTGTCACCCTCACGCTGTTCGACGTCGATCAGGAGATCCTCGATGACTTGTGGAATGACCGCGAAGAACGGATCGCCGTGGCAGTGAGCGAGAGAACCCGCCGCACGTGGGCTCACCGCTCCGATCGCAAGTTCGCCAAACTGGTGGAGTGGAAGCGGCTGGATTCTGCGCCCCTCGGGAGCAGCGGCGTGCAACTGAAGTTGAAGTTCGTCGAGCTACTTGCGGGATACACGCCTGGAGCATGCGTGCGAGTCAAGGCCGAGCGCTGGAAGTTCGTATCGATGCCTCCCGAAGAGCGATTGACGTCACTCGAAGATCAACAACGCGGATCCCGCATGGTGCTGCCATGGTGAGTCCGCCGTTTTTCTTGACCCGTAAGAAGCGAATAGCCACTAGGAGTGTAAAGCCATGAACCGATACGCGTCGATTCTCGTACTCCTTCTGACCGGCTGCGCAATCGGTTCAGTCCAGGCCGCAGACCGGGACGCGTACGAAGCCGATGCGCTGCCGTTCTTCAAGGCACATTGCCTGCGGTGTCACGACGACAAGCAGCAGAAGGGCGAGTTCCGCCTCGATACTCTGGCGCGAGACTTCGGCATGCAACAGACGGCCGAACGGTGGGCCGAGGTGCTCTTTCGGATCAATTCCGGAGAGATGCCGCCCAAGACGGAACCGCAGCCGACGGCCGAAGAACTCGGCAAGGTGGCGGAGTGGATCTCATCGCAATCAAAGGAAGGGGAGGCCACTCGGATGGGCCGTCGTGGGCCGGTCGCGCACTATCGACTCAGCCGCGAGGAATACGCGCAATCCATTTACGACCTGCTGGGCGTTCACTTTGACCCATCCATGCCCGGTGCGCTCAACGATGATCCGCGCTGGCACGGCTTCAATCGAATCGGCTCGGTCCTCACACTGTCTCCGTCGCACGTGGAACGTTACTTGCGAGCGGCCGAGACGATCTTGCAGCAGGCTTATCCCGCGACGCCGACCCCGTCCACCGTCAAACGCCAGACGGCCGCGACTCCCGACCGCTGGCTGATCTATCCGAGCCGGTTACATGGCGGCATTCATGCCCCAGCGCCGGGCCTCTATCGTATTCGCGTGCAATTGAGCGCACTGCCGTCATTCAAGGGCCGACTCCCTCGGCTGAGCCTCTGGAACAACAGTCTCAAACGCGCTGAAGTCGGTCAGGACATTCTTGCGAGCGAGGACCAGCCGACAGTCGTCGAGTTTCAAACGTTTCTCCCACAAGGCGGATTTCAACTGATCAACGAAGCGCCCGGGAAACTGGACGACGGACCTGCCGTGGGGAACACTCCCACGACGATCCGGAATTTGAAGGATTATCGACCGAGTCCCACGGGATATAAGCTTCTGCTGGAGGATGGTCGGCCGATCTTTCCGCTGCTGTTGGTCGACTGGTACGAGTGCGAAGGCCCGATCGTTCCCGAAGTGGACCTGAAAAAACGCGAGTCGTTTTTCCCCCCGGAATTGAACGGGGCGCCGCCGACAGATCCTCAGCAGCCCGATAAACTGCTTCGCGACTTGCGGGACAGTCTTAGCCGATTCATGGCTGGAGCATGGCGACGCCCCCCCACGACCGAGGAAGTGGATCGCTACATGCGGCTGATCGAAGCCGAACGTGCGGCGGGCGAGAATCTCCGCTCGGCTTACCTGGCGGCCATGGCCGCAGTCCTGACATCGCAAAATTACTATTACCTCGTCGAGGGCTCGGCGGCCCAACAGCGCGAGCAAGTTAATGATTGGGAACTGGCATCGCGGTTGTCGTACTTCCTGTGGAACTCAATGCCGGACGACGAACTCTTCGAGCAGGCATCGCGTGGCGACTTACACCAGTCGGACGTGTTGCAACGACAGCTTCAGCGCCTGCTCAATGATCCGAAGTCGCGCCGCTTCACGGAGTCGTTTCCCCGTCAATGGCTGCAACTACATCGCGTTGGCCAATTCCCGCCGGACCCGGAACTCTATCCCGACTACGACAAGTGGCTCGAACGGAGCATGGTGCTGGAATCGACGGGTTTCTTTAGCGAAGTGTTTGCGAGGAACGCTTCGATTCGCGAGTTCCTGGCATCGGACTGGACCGTGATGAACGCACGGCTAGCCATGCACTACGGCAAGGAGTTTGCGCCCGAAGCGGGATTTCGCCGTGTGCCGCTGATCGACGCCGATCACCGCGGAGGAGTGCTCACCCAGGCGTCGGTGTTGTCGCTGACATCGGATGGCACGCGTCATCGTCCGGTGCATCGTGGCGTATGGGTGTCGGAAGCGATTTTTGGACGGACGCCGCCCCCCCCGCCGCCAAATGTCGAGCCGCTGGAACCGACGCCCAGCGACAAGCCGAAGGCGACGATTCGCGATCAGATTCAAGCTCACACCACGCACGCGACGTGTGCCGCGTGCCATCAGAAGATCGACCCGCTCGGCTTGGCCTTTGACAACTACGACGCCATTGGTCGCTGGCGCACCACCGAAAAAATCGCCGGCGGTTTGGGAGACGACCCGCCGGTGCAGGCCGGCGGCTCATTCCCCGACGGTCGCACGTACGACGGCCCCGATCAATTCAAGAAACTGCTGACCCAGGATCTTGATCGTTTCGCCGAGTCGTTCATCGAACAGCTTGCCACCTACGCCCTGCGTCGCGCAATGACTATCGACGACGCCCCCCACATTAAGGTCGTCGCCGCTGCCAGCAAGCAGGATGATTACCGTTTAAGAACTCTTATCCAGAACTTAGTTGCCTCGCCCCTATTTCGACAGCGGTAGCGAGCCACCGTCGAGCCGGATTTGAACCGACGACTGCCAACTCAAAGAAGAAAAAAGCAAGGGCACGCTCGAAGCGGGAAAGCTCGCCGATTTGGTGATACTCCAATCAAACCCCTGAAAGTGGAGTCAACGACGATCAAGGACATCGTTGTTGGGGAGACGATCAAGGATGGCGAACTTTTTTTTCGCTGAGATTTGCGCGGTGTGAGGGGTCTCTTCAAAGAAGCATTGACACTTTTGGATCGAGATACACCTCCCAAACATCCTCGATCAAGGGTTCGGTGACTCGGTCCATGTTCACACTGCCGACGGTCAGTCCGCGCCCCGGCCTCGCCTGGCCTCGACGATGCCGAGAAACTCCAGCGACTTGGTTGCCTCGCGCAGACTGGGTCGGCTGACACCGAATCTCGTTGCCAGTTCGGCCTCTGTCGGCAACCGGTCTCCGGGTTTGAGATCGCCTTCCAGAATGAACGTCTTCAGGCGATCGGCAACGACGTCGCGAAGCTTGGGCCGTTCGATCGTTTCGGTCATGAGTTTTTCTCACTGAAGTTGACGGCGGGCGATTGACAGGACACAAAACCGAGGATTAGATTATCTGACAATCTTACTTTGTCAAGAGTGCGCCGCCTGGTCTGCGTCGAGTTTTCTACGGAAATTCCCACATGAAAATCGCCATCACCGACTACTCGTTTCCGAGTCTCGAAATCGAAGAGGGCATTCTCCGGCCGCTGGGGCACGAAATCGCCGCCCTGAAAGAGAGGAAGTCCGCCGCTGAGTTGACGACATTGGTGGCGGATGCGGATGCCGTCATCACTCAGTTTGCACCGGTCGATGCCCACGTGATCGGGGGCATGCAGCGGGCGAAGGTCATCGTCCGTTACGGCATTGGGGTCGACAACGTGGACCTCGAAGCGGCCAGGGCTCGCGGGATTCCGGTCTGCAATGTCCCGGACTACTGCATCGACGAAGTCGCCGATCACACGCTCGCATTCATACTGGGCACCACACGACAAGTGGTTCCGAACGCGCTGCATGTTCGCGACGGAAAGTGGGGACTGGCAACGCCGCTTGATCAACTGCGAACTCTGCGCGATC
>CALFOL010000448.1 GCA_937919915.1 uncultured Planctomycetaceae bacterium | reverse complement strand
GGCTCACATTGTGGATCGAACGCTTACGGTCGGACCGTGAAACGCATCGAGGACGGATCGAACACATACACGTTGCGATCCGGGAACGCAGTCCGAAGTTCGTCGACTTCGGCGTCAGTTTTCGGCAGGCGGCAAACCAGCACGTCAGTGACGAGGTCTGGCGGGTTGATGATGAAGCTCAATTGTGGATCGGTGCCCATTTCGTCAACCAGAATCAGTGCCGGTTTCTGAATCGCTGCCTGCTGAACCGATCGGTTGAACACCTCGAACTGTCGACGCGAATACGATTGTTCACTGATCGCGGCAGAGACTTTGCTGACATCATTGAACGGCGGCAAGGCGATCCAGCCAGGGATCAATCCGGCGGCAACAAAGACTGTGACCCAGGCGATCGCATTTCTGCGCCCAATCATCGGGCTCAGCACTTCGACGCAGCTCGCCAACCCAACGGCTGCCAGCATCAATAGCAGCGGCGCCGTTTCAAAGACGTAGTGCCAATGCATGATTCCGTCGAACCAATATGGCACATGAGCGACATGCAGCGAGACAACGCCGGCAGCCAGTAGTCGCAATTTGGTCTGCGATGACTGAGTGTCGGGATCTTCGTTAGGTTTGACCAGCACGGGAAACGTCATCAGCAGGCCAAGTGTCAGCGGAGCAATCGCCAGTGACCAGAACAAACTGTGCGTCAGTCGTTGCCACACGTTCGTTACGGCGATTGCCGGTGTGAGATTGGTTGCCCATTTGTCGTAGGCTTGCACTGCCGGAGGTCCGAACGCCGTTTTGTTGCCGACAGCGTTGTTAAATCCATAGCGATGCCGAGGTGTAAACTTGTCCGTATATGTCTGGTACGCCGAATGTCGCAACGATCCCGTCGCTTCGTAGTTCAAGACGGCCAGCACGGCGAAGCCGCTTATGATTGGCACGGCAAACCCGATGGATAGTCGCCGGAATGTCGGTTCACGAAACAGCTGGACGGCCATCCAGCATCCGAACGGCAATCCGTAGCCAACGGCCGTCATCGGTCTGGCCAACATCGCCAGTGTGAGACCTATTCCTGCCAGAAAAGCGACCTTCAGGGATTTCGTCTGCATCATGCAAAAGAACGCCCACGTGAAAACGCTAAGCGCCAGCATCGTGGGATGATGCGCCAGCAGAAGATTGCTGAAGATTGCGATGCCAGGACTGATCGCGATCAACAGTCCTCCCAGAAATGCGACGTTTTGTCGTACGACTTGTGTCAGTGCCAGGTAGAAGATCGCGGCCGCGAGTGCTCCTGCCAGCCAGTGGCCGTACACCGGACAGCCCATCGCTTCGAACGGTGCGATCCACAGTCCCGTCCACGGAAAGTAGCGGCTGATGGTGCGATGTTCATTCAGCACATGAAACTGATGAAACAGATCGGGCCGGACGGACATCCCCGCCCAGGACAGGCGGCCGTTCAGAAAGGTGCGTGCCTGCAGCAGGTAACTGTATTCGTCGTGATAGGCCGGCGGCAATTCGGCATACGCCACGGTAGTAGTTGGCGACGGGCCATGAACAGTGATGGGCGTCGAACCGATCCACCAACTGCCGCCGAGTGAAACGCAGAAAATGATCACCGCAGAAATCGCGGACGGACGACGGTTGGGATTCCTGACTGGCGTCACTGATGAGCGTCGACGATGTTTGCTGAGCCAGACGACGACTGGAAGCAACAGCAGCAGAAACCACGGCAGCGTTGTTTCCATGTCCCAGAAGCTCAGCCATCCGCCGACTCCCAGACCGTTGTCCTGCATGTCCTGAAATCGTCGATATTCCAGCGTCGTCAGCAAACACACCAACGCTGCCCAGACGCACCAGAACAAACGTGGATTCTGGCGCAATGGCGGGGTGTCTGAAGATGCTGGCATGCGTGACTTTCGAGGCAGAAGGCTTGCCGTTATATACGACCAGCGATCCGGAAATGCCAGGTGTTACCCGTTTTTGTGGCCACCCGTGCCGGAACTTCGCCGAGCAGTTCGGTAATCGAGACCACCGTTTCGATGCGATTTCACTGGCCAACGAACTGCTGCACCGTGCTACAGCGCATTACGCTGATTTGTGGCCGCGGGGACCGCATTTCGATTGAAGAAAGCCTCCACCCGCGAGCGAGTACCGTTCAGAACGATAAGTCAACGGCTCTAATTCAACGACCCAACCGGATCCCAGAACGCCACGTTGGCGGCTTCAGGAGCGATGTACATTTCGACGCGGCGATTGCGTTGTCGTGACGTCTCGGCGGTACCGTTTTCCAGAGGCTGGAATTTGCTGTAGCCCATCGCAGCGATGCGTTCAGGCTCGACGCCCAACTGCTCCAATACAGTGATCACCTGATCCGCTCGGTCGGTCGACAGATGCCAGTTGGTTGGATGCTGGCGTGCGGTAGACCGGTTGGCGATCGGCTGATCATCCGTATGTCCGACAATCAGAACGCGCAGTCCCTTGGCGCTTCCGGAGTTCACCTGGTTGGCGAATTCCTTCAGGATTGGCAGCGATTCCGGACGCAGTTCAGCACTGCCGAGGTCAAAGTGAATGGCTTCCGGGAAACGATTCAGCCCTGTCAATTCGTCACGCTGGAAACCTGGCAGGCTGCCTGTGACTGCGCCTGTCATGAGCGGGTCGGATGCTGTGTCAAGCAGTCGTCCCGCATAGCGGGTCTTCAGTTCGCCGCGTTCCGCCAACAGGTTGTCGATCCGGGTATTAGCGGTCGCTAACTGATTCTGCGTTTGTCCCAGCTGTTCCGCCAGAAATTGATTCTGCTGCTGAGCACCAGCAAAGTTTTGCTGCAATCCGGCTTGAGCCATATCGAGCTCGGACCTCTCAGCAAACAATTCCTGCGATCGCAGCTGACTGGCCGACAGTTGTTCGTTCAGCGGATTGGGCCGCATTAGGCAACAGCCGCTAAGGGCAATCAGCATAGCTGAGCACGCGGCAAATTGTGGAATGTGTTTTTGATAAGGCATGGCAGACTGCTTTTGCAGAACTGTTGGAGTTAATTCGTCGCTTGTCTATCCAGAATCCCACAAGTGATGGGAAACGCCACGACGAAGGTGGGAGGTGTTTTTTACGACGGCAGATTTTCTGAGGCCACATGCCTTTAGCCAAAATGTAAAGGTTGTCCGGCGAATCGAAGTCGGGACCACATGGTATTCGACCGTTCGCTGCAATTCCTGCCGATCAGGGTGTATCGGGCAGCAGGATTGGCAACGCAACAGCGTGTGCCGATCGGCGGTTTGTGCCACAATCGTCGGCGGCAGCGTTTTCGCTACGGCTGCGGAACAGGTCCAGGCAGCGTGATAATCTGCAAGCCGGAACCGGTCCACAGGGTCTGCAGATCTTCCGTTGACCAGAATTCGTAGCCGCGTGATGGATCGCCGACGATATGAAAGTCCTCATACGCGCCGAAATAGACGGTGGAATGTGCCAGGCCGGGAATCCAGCCACCGTCGTTTTCATACTGCGGGGATTTCAACGCGACTTCCGGATCCAGCTGGCAGCACAGCAGCACTGGGTGATGTGCCGCAATCGATTTCAGTTCCGCGATGCTGCCTTCGAAGAATTTCACCTGGTGCCGCGTCCCCATCAACTTGGTCGACACGCCGTGATACAGGCCCAGCCAGGTCGTGCCGGATTTCGTCAGGCACAGCTTCGCCATTTCCTGTTCGGTGGTTTTGATTCCCAGCGTGTACAGGATCGTGGCCGACGATGCCGCAGAGCACGTATGGGGAGTCGTCTGTAGACAGACCGGCCAGACCAACGGCGGCCTGGGCGGCTCCCAGTGATTTTTACATTCCGGCGGTTCTTCGGGAATGAAGTACATCAGTGCGTAAATTGCGGCCACTAAGATCACCAGCATGACGGGAAGTCGTCGCAGAATCGAAGCTGCCGTCGGGAGTTCAGATTCGTTTTCACTTGCGGTTGTCGGTCGGGTTGGTTCGAGCCTCAACCAAACGGCCGCTGCCAATGCGGCCAGCAATGGGGGAAACCAGTTTGACAGCACGATCACCGACGGCAGTGGAATCCACTCAACAATCCACAACTGGCCCCAAACGGTCCGCACGTAGACAGCGATCAGAATCACGACCACTGCCGCGAACAAGTCTCGAACACGATTCGACTTTGGCTTCAGCAACCGATACGTCAGCATGAACACGGCGACAGAAATGAAGCCGATCAACCCAACGGCAAGGCGGATATCTTCCATGTTAGAGTGGCAATTCCGGTTTAGGTTCCAACAGAACGCAGGTCAGTTTACTCTGGCTGCGACAATTGTCGAGCCCCGTCGGCGTTGCGTTAAGTGATCTTAACAGCGGATGGCGCGGCGACATTCGCCGGTTTTTCGAATGTCCCGCAAAGTGGAATCGCAGCGTTCCCCGCAATGCGAGCCCCTCAACGGACTGGGCTCACACCAGCGTTTTTACTACAACTCCACAGCGGACTGTTTACCCACGCGTTTCGGAGCCATCGATGACCCCTCTACTGAAATACAACCCTTCCGCTTCCGTTGGATACCTTGCCACTGGCCGGCTGGAGGGGCTGAAGACATCTCTCGAACACGCACGCGACGAAACCCTGAGTGACGTGGAACTCTGGCAGAGCGGCGACAGTGTTCCGGCCGAAAAGGATCCGCTCGACGCTGGATTTATTCAGTGGCCCGAAGAACTTCTCGCCGATCTGAAAGAAAACGGCGACAACAGCCTGGTCGCTCGCATTGAAAAGTGTGCCGCTCGAATTCGGAAGACCGCGGATTCGGTTGTGATTCTCGGCATCGGTGGTTCGTACATGGGAATGCGCGCCATGTACGAAGCCATTAAGAATCCGTTTCACAACGAGCTATCGCGCGACGAACGTGAGGGCTGTCCGCGGATCTACTTTGAAGGCTGGAATGTCGATTCCGACAACCAACAGGCCTTGCTGGATCTGCTCGAAAAACGAGCCGGATCAGTGACGGACACGTCAGCTCCGGAAGGCCGGACAGCGGTTGTCGTCATCAGCAAGTCCGGCGGAACGCTGGAAACAGCGGTCGCGTTTCGAAATTTCCGTGCTCTGGTCGAACGTTCCTTCGGCACGGACGCTCAGCAACTGATTGTGCCGGTGACGGGTGATAGCGGGCGACTGCGAGATCTCGCCAACGAAGCGGGGTTCGAAGACATCTTCTCGATTCCAGACGGAATTGGCGGCCGGTTTTCTGTGCTGACTCCTGTCGGATTGCTGCCTGCTGCGATTGCCGGCATGGACATTCGACAGTTGCTGCAAGGCGCAGCTGACATGACGGTCCATTTTCGCTCGGCCGACTGCGGCAGCAATGCTGTGCTTGACTACACCGCAGTGTGTCACGCTTTCGAAACAGACCACGGCCTGGTAACGCGAATTCTGTCGACGTGGGGCTGCAAGCTGGAAGCGGTCGGCCTGTGGTACGACCAGTTACTTGCAGAAAGCCTGGGTAAGCACGAAAAAGGCGCTTTGCCACTGACGATTGTCAACACGCGAGACCTGCATAGTCGTGGTCAGCAGCATCAGGAAGGAACGCGTGACAAGCTGATCACGAATCTTCTGCCTGGTGCACCCAACGGAGCTGCGGTCACCGTGCCGAAACGCGATGATGACCACGATCAACTGAATAAGTTCGCCGGTTACGAAGTGCCGCGCATTCTGCAGGCGGCAATCGACGGAACAAACAAAGCGTACGCAGACGATAAGCGTCCGACCGCAGATATTGCTCTACCGACAGTGAATGAACACACGGTGGGTCAGATCTTCCAGATGCTGATGCTGGCTACTGTGGTTGAAGGCCGTTTGGTGGGAACGAATCCGTACGGCCAGCCGGGTGTCGAAGCGTACAAGAAGAACATGAACGCAATTCTATCTGCGGGCACCTAAACAGGACCTCGTCAGATTGGCAGCGGCGTGCTCAGCAGACTCTTAATTTCGTCCGGGGCCATGTGCTGAAACCCAATCACCTCCGGTCAAACGCCCTGTTTGTCAATAATCTGTAGCGTGAACATCGTGCCTCCACAGCCGACGCATTTGCGATCAAACGCATTAATAACGATGGCGCCGTCCGTCAACGGAAGGGTCTACGTCACCGCCATCGACGCAGCGGTTGACTTCGATATACCAAACAGTTTACCAACAAAAGGCCTGCGTTGAGCAACGGATGTTCGCGGCGTCACTTTGCAACCGCCTGTCCAGTCAACTTCTCCGCTCGCACCAGAAGTTTCTCCCAGACGACGCTGACGCAACTGTCCTGTTTGACGCTGGAATTCATTCCCGCGATCAATCGCACTCCGTTGACTTGCGTCGTGTCCGCAACGGTATCTCGAACGTGGACCAGACGAAAGTTGTCGGAATCTCCCGCCGCGAACAAAGAGTAGATCCTGCTGCCGCGCCGGGCCAGACGCAGTCTGCCGGAATTGAACTCTTCTGCACGCCGATCCACCATTTGAATTCGCAACGGGTCAAATTGAACAAGTTGATGCTCCACAACGTCTCTGGGGACTTTTCCCGGATCGGCCACCAGACTTCTGCCGACGGCGTGATGGCTCAGGTCTTTGTCCGACAGGGCGACCTGCAATATCGCATCACACTTGTCATGCGCTGTTGCTGAGAATTCCAGGCCGTGAAAAGTCGCCGTGATGTCGAAGTCTCCCTCAATTCCCAGAAAGGTCCCGACGTTTACCTGGCTGTACCCAGTGTCGCGTTTTTCGCCTTCCACACGCAATCCAGAGGACACAATGGAAACGGACTCTTCCGTCGCCTGCCCAATCGTGAAAATGTCCCGCGGCAGGCCGTCTGAGATCAAGTTGTGTTCGAAGACGTCAGTCAATTGCGGCAGCTTCTGATCCAGTCGATGTGTAGTAGTGTCACGTAGCTCCTGTTGCGGCGGAGGAGGCAGTTCACGCGGCCAGTCTCCGGTCCATCTAATGTTTCGCACTCGAGCTTCCGTTACGTCGGCGTAGTGGAACAGTCCAAACGTACGATCATTGCGCGAGTCAAGGCGTTCTTCATAGACAGGTTGCTGATTAAGCCTAAGCGACACGGTGTCACCGCGAAATCGCAGTTGCACGTGGTTCCATGCGCCAACCTCCAGAGGTAAAGGAGCGTTCGCATTGCGAAGCACCGGACGACCCGCATTGAATGGATCAGCACCTTCACTTTCGAAATGGGCATTTGTGATCCAGTGGACTCGTACACCTTCCGGAGTCAACAGCAGTGTGCGGCGCCCGATCGCTGGATGTACGAGCATCCGTCCGGGCTCATAGAAACATTCGTAGTCAATAACCGCGTCTTCAATGACCGGTCGCTGGTATCTGAACAGACTTTCTTTGCCGGTTCCGACTTGCGGCAATTCCAGTCGACCGACAATCACGCCGCTCCCGGCGGAGTCTGTTTCGTGCCACCAGTCACTGTCGTGCGGTCGACCAATCGTACCGCCATAGTACGACGTCCAGCCAGGCAGTTGCCCGTTGGAAGAAAGATTCAACGTCCGCGGAACGACAGGTTCGCCGGTCACACTGACATCTCTAATCTGACCGAAGCTGTGAAAAGGAACACGAACAGCCAACCATGGGTCGTGGTCGATAGTGAGCGGCTCGCGGTGAATCAGTCGACCGTTAATGAAGAAGAGACACTCCCGCTCGTCAACTTTCGCTCTCAGTCGCACCCAATCTTCGATCTCAGAAAGCCGGGGCGTGATCGTGCCGCGAGGGCGTTCTGCACCAACACTGCCGACAACGTACTCGGTATGCGAAGCCTGCGGCCCGAGCCACGTTCCAGCAACCAGCAACTGCGCGTCGCGGTAACCAAATCCCCCCAGATCACATTCCACCTGATAGGTCCCCTGCAGTGGACAGCGGAAGTACAGGTAGTCGTGGTTGTGATGTGACAAGACACTGACAGCGTGGCCGTCGAGTTGCCAGTGTGGATCCGGAAAACCCAGTCCGTTTGTTCCCATGTCCGCCTGGCTAACAGAAAACCAGTCCTGCAGATCAGGCGGCCGACCAAACGCAGACGATTTTGAATTGTCTGTGCGTCGGTTGTATTCCAGTTGCCCAACCAGAGAGAAAATCAGCCTGTCCCAGGAATCAGGACCGTTGAGTCTGCCCCGCCGAATCTGCTCCCGCAGGATCCGCTGTAGAAACTGATCGGCAACTTCGTGCAGTTCCGAGTGTTGAATTGCCTTCACCAAGACAAGAGTTTCCGGCCAGCGATTCCGCAGTTCCGGGAGCACATCCTGCAGGTGGCGGTCCATGAGATCGTTCATGGAATCGAGCGCCGAGTCGAAATCACGCCGAGCGATATCGGTCAGTGTCAGCAGAGCCAACCGGCTGCGCTGCTGCGATTCCGAATTCGACTCAAGAGCTTTGATCGCCGCGTGCAGACTGTCCAGCTGGCCGATGCGCTCTGCGGAACCAACCAGATCCAGCGCCGGCGAAACAAGATCTGCGTTTGCGCGGGCAGACTTCCATCTGCCGTCACCCGCCACGCTCGTCCGTTGATCATCAGTCAACACTTCGCGAAGCATTTGTGACGGTGGGTTTGCCGATGCGAAACAGGCCGATAACCGAATACTGCTGTGTGCTTCTGACGGCAGTACCCAATTGTACAAAGACCTGAATCGTTGAGCATCCGAAAGCGAGTTCGCTTGATTGCAAACGAACGTCACCTGATCCGCAATGATGAAGTCCTCAAAGATCGTATCAAGAACCTGAAACAGCTGATCTTGAGGCGGATTCGGAATTGCCGAGCCGTCCGAAGATTGAGTCAGTCGTTCATCCGGCGCGGCGACGAGTGCGGCTTTGAAGGAAAGCACGATCGGGCGATCAAAAGCGGCGATCAAAAGGGGACGCAGCTCATTGATTTCAGCAGTGACGGTGGTTAGCATT
>CALFOL010000447.1 GCA_937919915.1 uncultured Planctomycetaceae bacterium | reverse complement strand
TGGCCCTCGTGTTTCAGGTCCGTGGTATGGCGGTGCCGGTCATTTTCTGCTGGTTTGCTTTCGCCGGGCCGGCTCAGGCCCTGTGGCGGAAGTATGTCACAAAACCGCACAAGGCCGTTGCCCCCGCAGATTCGTAGTCATCCGCGACACCAATGAATCCGATTCATTGCCGCCCGCCGGAGAAGCTGCTTTTCCTCGCTGCGCGTAATGCAACTCCGACAAACCCTTGAGAAGCTCGGATTTCCTTCCCACTAGAGCAGTTTACTTATCGCTGTGAGCGGTACTCGCTCGCGGGAGCTGGCTGTCTTCAATCGCAATGCGTTCCCCGCGGCCACAAATCAGCGTAATACGCTGTAACTGCCGGATTTCGGCGAACAACTGATCGCAATATTCCGTTACAAAACTGTTCGTCTTGCCAGCAATGACGCTGTCAATCACTATGTTCCCTGCTGGCGACCAACCGCTGATCCCAAATCCGGAGACACTTCATGAAGATTGCCCAGGACCTTATTCGTGCCACTTTGGTTGTCTGCAGTTGCTGCGTGTTGATCGACACCGCGATCGCTCAGAGTACTCGGGAAAGAAGACGCGACGAAGCTCCCCCAAACGCAAAGGAATTGGAACTGCGTTTAGAAAAAGCGGAAACCGCTTTGGTCGACGAATACAAAGACGTCGCTATCGAATTCTATAAACAGGGCGACAAAGAAAAATCGATGGCGATGCTCCGCCGTCTGAAGCAACTGAATCCCACCCTACAGGGCTTGGGAGACCGCATCGCAGAGATGAGCGAAGAACTGATGCAGGAGAACGCCAACGAAATCGAACTCGACACTCGTAAAACATGGGAGCTTGTTGGAAACGTATTCGAAGACAAGCCATTCCGACTCCAGGCGTCCGGTGAGTACAAAATGACGTATGCAGCCACCATCGGCGTCGCAGGGCTGAAGACGGACGAAAATTCGAAGGATCATATCGCCGGTGCACCGCTGGGATGTCTGCTGGGCGTCATCGTGACGGACGGTACTCCCGGGAGACCATTTCCAGTTAAAGCAGAACTGGAGCATACGCCAAAGAAATCCGGACAGCTGTTTCTGAAAGTGAACCTGCCGGACGGAAGTCGATGCATCGGAAAACTGAAAGTTCGTTTCAGTGGTTACATTGATTCTGGAAAGAAAAAATAGCAGTGCAGCTGACTGACAAGGATCTGATTCTGATCACAGGAGCAACGGGACTCGTCGGCAGTCACGTTGCTGAACAAGCCCGCCAGAAGGGAATTCGCACGCGAGCTCTGGTGCGTTCTGACTCCGCTACGGACTTCCTGAAGCAACTGGGTGTTGAGCTTGTCGACGGCAACCTGGACGATGCGGAATCGCTGAAAAACGCGTGCCATGGTGTCAGCGTTGTCGTTCACTGTGCTGCAAAAGTTGGCGACTGGGGCCCCACGCAGGAATACCGCCGAATCAATGTGGAAGGCACGCGCAGCCTGCTGGATGCGGCACTGCAGTTGGGATCGTTGCAGCGTTGGGTACAGATTAGTTCTTTGGGCGTTTACGCTGGCGGCGATCATTACGGCACTGACGAAACAACGAAACCGAGCACTCAGGGGATCGATGGCTACACGCTGACCAAGGTGGAATCTGAACAACTCGTCTGCGAATACGTCGCACAAAAACATCTGCCAGCTGTGATTCTTCGTCCGGGTTTCGTCTATGGGCCACGGGATCGCACGGTGATGCCGCGACTGATGGAGAAGCTGCGCACCCGGAAATTTGCCTATCTGGGCCAGCCCGACAAGCTGATGAACAACACGTTCGTGGGCAATCTATGCGAAGCCATTTGGCTGGCCATCGACAACGACGCAGTAGTGGGGGAAGTGTTCAACGTGCGTGACGCCCGAGCGGTCAGCAAACAGGAATTCATGAACACGATTTGTGAGATCGCTGGCCTGCCTGTGCCGAAGAAGGTTGTCCCGCTGCACGTCGCCAGATTCTTATCATGGCACATGGAAAAGCTGTGGAAGCTGCTGCGTCGAAAAGAAGCTCCCCTGGTCAACAGGGCCCGGATCAAGTTTTTGGGGCGGAACCTGGACTTCGAAATCGAAAAAGCGCTGCAGCAATTGCACTACCGGCCATCGACCGACTTTTCGGAAGCCATGAAACAGACGGTGGACTGGTTTGCGAATCAGGAACGGTCGAACTGACCTGATTGCATCAACAGACTGGACTGCGCCGCCGTTGGAATTGCTATTTCCTGAGTGTAGCCACCGGAACCCGTCTGTTGCCAGAATTCGCGAGGTTGCGGACGCCCGAAGAAATAGCCCTGAGCCATTTGGAAACCGATCTCCGTGCAGATGTCAGCCTGGATCTGTGTTTCCACGCCTTCAGCCAGAGAGATCACATCCAGATCATGCACCATGTTCACCAGCGCTTTCACACTGGCTCGGTGAATGACCGAAGCGTTTTCCAGTCCTCGTATGATCTGTAGATCGAATTTCAAGTACTTTGGCGGCACTTCGAAGAGTTCGATCAAGCGTGCCTGACCAGCTCCAAAGTCGTCGTACGCCAGATCGATATCAAGGTCCTTCAGAACCTTGACGAGATCGCGGCTTCATGCACTTCCAGAACGATCTGCATGTGAGGATAGTTCGAGCGCAGTTCGTGCAGCGATTGAATTAGCCGAGGCGTTTCGAGTTCCGCCGCGTGCGTATTCAGGAAGAATTTCGCTCCGGAATCCAGCTGAATTGCCGACAGCATCGCTTCTGAACGGCAGACTTCACTAAGTCGCGCTTCAGCCATGCGCATGGCAGCGATTCTGAATATTTTGTCCGGGAACTCCAGACCTTTCACCTTGCTGCGCACGAGGGCTTCGTAGCCGACGACTTCGGCACTCCCGAGACGTACGACTGGCTGAAAGTACGGATCGATATCCGGCTGGTTCAATAGTCGATCGAAACCCTCATGCAACACGGCGTCTTCAGTCACAGCCGCGACAAAGGTCGCGTTGCTGAATTCTCCTGGCGTTGATGAAGTCTGCGATGCTCGCACAACAGAAAACGTCGCCTGAGCAAAGTGTACGACGTCACCATCATTCAGCAGCATACTACCGTGCAGGCGGACACCATTAACAAGTGTGCCATTGGTGCTTTCCAGATCCTTAAGCAGCAGGTCATCCTGAACAGTTTTCAGGTGAGCATGGTTCCCCGAGACAGTACGATCATTGATGCACAAATCGTTATTCGGCCGACGGCCGACCGTAATTTGTCCGGACGAAATGTCTGTTCGATGTCCATTCCCACCGTCATCAGATCGGCGCAGCAGCGACCAGACGCAATTGCGTTCCGGCGTGGCATTCTGGCCTGACACGTCGCCGAGTTTGCAAAATCCAGCATTGCTCGTTTCGGATTGTTAGCTGGTGAATTCATAGGTGTATGTCGATGTTGACGCGGATACGACCATTGGATGAGCGGGTGCTCCGAGACAAAGCGGAACGGATTCGATTCCGCTGAACCATAAGCATCCGCCTGTAAATAGATTATCATAACCTTTTGAAAGCAAATTTGGAATTGTTTTCCGAATCCGGCGAGTATTTCGTCGAGGCACTGTCCGAGTGTTTCAAAGGATTCGTAGGCGTGAATGGGCATCCAGCGATATTTGATTTGCTTCCATAGAATTTCGATCAAGTTTAACTCGG
>CALFOL010000446.1 GCA_937919915.1 uncultured Planctomycetaceae bacterium | reverse complement strand
TATATTTCTTCATGGCATTCTGCGCACTTCCTGCTGCCAACATAATGCGAGTTTCTTCGATCATCCGGTGGCCACGTGTCAGTCGATGACTTTGAAGTATCCGTCGTTTGAGGAAGCTTCGTAACAGGGAGAGGGGCGTTTTCCGGCCCGCCGCACCCAAACATGAATGTCGAGAGACTCATTGCGATCAATGACTTGACAGTTCGGGCACCCATCACGGCTCCCTGATCGTCAGGATCTGATTCAGTTTTACGTCGCGCACAATCGTGGACTTTCCGCCGGGCCATTGGATCGTCACCGTAGCGTCCTGATCAGTTTCCCCGACACCGAAAAACAAGGCGTGTTCGTGTGACGCACAGTAACTGGTGCCGCCGCAGATGCACGAATACCATTCCTGACCGCCAACTTCAACGATCCCCGATACGCCAATCCGACTGCGATTGCCTGATTCAGCAATCGGAACGACTTTTAGCCAGCTTCCCAGACGCGACACGTTTTCCAGAATCTCCAATGGCTCATTCTGATGTGCAATCGCAAGATCGACATCACCATCGCCGTCATAGTCTCCCATCGCGATCGCTCGGCCAACGTGTTTCTCCGAAAAATACTCTGATGCAGTTTCCGATACATCTGCCCACCGGCGACCGTCAAAAGTCAATGCCTGTGCACATTGCATGAATCCGTCTCCGTCTGCGTTGGCGGAATCAATGTGGCCGTTGGCGACCAACAGATCCATATTCCCATTGCAATCAAAGTCAGCCATGACGGCGCCAAATCCAAGTTTTGACATACTGACCGCAAAGAGCCCCGTCCGTCCGGACTGATCGAACAGGCCAAGTCCCTGCAGATTCTGGTAGAGCGTATTGGACTCTCCCGTGAAGTGAGTCAACAGTAAATCCGTTGAGCCACTGCGATCATAATCGCCAGCTGCGATTCCCATGCTGGCCTGCATGGCACCCGCAGCATTTAATCCTCCGCCCAGTTCCAATGAGGACTCGCGAAACGTGCCGTCCTGACGATTGGTGAAATAGAAATTTGAAGTTGTATCATTGGCGACGTAAATATCTGGCCAGCCATCTCCGGAAAGGTCGGACACGACAACACCGAGTGCTTTGTTTCCATTTCCAACCAAGCCTCGTTGCTTTGCGTTCGAGACAAAAGTTCCGTCTCCCTGATTCTCAAAAAAATCGTCTGGCAAAGGCTCCAGCTGGCGCGGATGACACAACGCGGGTGCGCCGTCTTTTTCGCACAGAAACGGGTCGAACGGGTCATACTGCAGATAGTTGCAAACATACAGATCCAGGTCCCCGTCAAGGTCCACGTCCGCCCATGCTGCGCTGGAACTCCATATCTCGGATTCGGTCGTTGCTGTGGAGTCTTCTGATCGGAATGTGCCATCACCCTGGTTATGAAACAGGCGATTCCTTCCGACATTCGTGACATATACATCATCAAAGCCGTCGTTGTCGAAATCTCCAATCGTCAATCCCTGACCGTAGCCGGAATTGTCGATCCCGACGCTATTTGGCAATAGCTGCATTTTTCCCGAAGCAGTTTGCCGGAACACACTGTCCGGTGGACTAGCCAAATGATCTCTGCTTGTCGGATCGCCCCCCTGGACGCAATACAAGTCGAGTCTTCCGTCGCCGTCCAAATCCAGCCAGCCTAACCCACCTCCTAAGGATTCAACCATGATTAGTCTGCCGGTTGCTCCGGTTTGGAAAGTGTGGGATACCATCAACTTCTCTGCTACCCGAGCGAACCGAATGTCCTCACGGGCAGGAGTTCCAAACTCTTCCTGCGGCGGCTCTTCTCTGGCATTGCCGCCGGGGTCTGTGGTCGCAATCTCCTTTTCCTCGAAATCTACCGCACGGTCACTGGTTGTCGCCGGAGCCTCTCCAGGCAATGGCGCAGCAGCCTGCTGGCAACCAGATGCCGCCAGCAGTGCGATGCTCAACAATAGATCGGTGATGCGATACCGTATCCACATAACGTCATACTCCGCGGCTGCTTGTTCCGAAAGTGGCAGTTGGCAGGACGTAAAAAAGGCTGCTGTGATAACACAGCAGCCCCAGGATTAACCAATTTGGAAACCAGTCGACTTAGAATTCTCCGATGACAAGACCGTCATTTCGGCAAGCAAGCTTGTAGCGAATTCCATGGTCAATGTTTTCCGTAATGAAGCGTACTGAACCGTCGCCAAGAGTTGCCTGAACACCACCAGTGTGAAAACTGCTGGGAGCTTCACAACGCAGGTCGTTTTGACCACCCATCCAGAGCTTATTTCGATTGTTGATTGGATTTCGCATCTGGTGCACAGCTGCCAAAGGAGACACCCAAGCACTGTACTGGCTGACCTGCAGGTTAAAAACAGCACCATTGCCACCACGAAGATGCATGTTTTCAAAGACGGCGACTGTGTTTGAAGTTCCGTCAGTACAATCCCCAATTCTTGAGCAACCGCTGTACTTAAAGATCCCCTGGCCACTGGGAACTTGATCCTTGTTCTCGCCGTCAATCCAGGGTGATCCCGCTTGTCCACGTGTGCCGAGATTCAATCCGGGCAGAGCATCATTGACCAGAGAGTCCGGTACCTGGCCACAGTCTTTCCAACCACCCCAAATGTGTCCGAGGCTACCAACGTAGTCAGTTCCGCCGGCATCCATTGTACCATTCCAGCGATATCCGCCCGTTGTCTGGTCTCTTCGAATTCTCTGATGAGGGGAAGAAGGACACAGGTACGCATTCATGACAGTTCTGCTCAACGGTCCGTTGACACCGATTTTCGAGTGATCTCTGTTGCCCGCGATTGTTCCGCCTGTTCCGTTGGCGACGTTGACGTTGAAATCGAACGCTGCATACAGAGGGGCCTGATCGATGTATGGCAGAATTTGTGTTAACCACGACCACTGGGGCATGCTGTCACCATTGCCGTAAACGCCGCCATTTACGATTCTGTTTCCGTTGTAAGGGAACATGGTGAACACGTCGTGGTAGTTGTGCATGGCCAATCCCATTTGCTTGAGATTGTTTTTACACTGCGTACGGCGAGCAGCTTCTCGAGCCTGCTGTACAGCTGGCAAAAGAAGTGCGATGAGGATCGCGATGATCGCGATCACAACCAGGAGTTCGATAAGCGTAAACGCTCGTCGTTTTCCTTTGGGACTTAGCCAATTCAAAATGTTCATCATTAGTTGTCTCCGAAAAAGAAGGAAGAAGGAAGAAGGTA
>CALFOL010000445.1 GCA_937919915.1 uncultured Planctomycetaceae bacterium | reverse complement strand
TCGCCCTTCCGACGAAACAGAGTTTTCGTTGCCGGCTCATGATTCCAGCGGCGCAGCCCATTCAAAATGAAGTCGTCGGTGTAGTCGGCCAGGCGGTCGATGCCTTCCTGGAAATCTGCGGGCGGGTTGACTCCCTTTGGGCAGAACAAAATTACTGCTACACGAGCAGGATCGGGCGATGCGGCTGGCCAGTTGATCACAGGCCGATTGCCCTGAGCCGTCGACTGGTTCTTCGTCGACGGCTTCATGTTCGGAACAGTTGCCGACTTCGCCGCAACGCTGGATTCGGCTTCAGAACTGGAAATCGGATGAACAGCGAATCGAAATTTCGAAACCGCTCGCCCCGGAGCATAAACCAGTCGAGGCGGATTTGATAAGACTCGCACAGCGGTGATGCCTCCATCCGGAGGAACATCAAGCTCCTGGGTCTCGCCGGAATCCAGATCAATGCAGTTGAGCTTTCGAGACCATCCACCAACAAAGGCTCGCTGATCGCTGTCGAAGAATGCAGCTGCACGTCATCGATTCCCAGAAGCCGGACCAGCCGAAACGACTGCTTCCAAACGCATTGGACATGAACCTCTCGACAGCGCGTGGTCCCCCGATGGCAAGCAGATCATCTTCACGGCGGAAGCTGTCGCCAGAGCCGTGGAATGGCCGAGCGTTCAGAATGGTACAAAGTGAACGCGGTTTTCTTAACGTGGTAGTCTGGATTTATCAACGGCAATGCCCGCCCTGACGCACTCAGTCCAGCAACACCAGCGCGTCAGGCAATTCGTTGACGTCGCCTTCCGTTCGAGGCAACGCGGAGGCCAGTGATGGTGCGGCGTGGTTGATTGTGTCGCAGATGGCGGTGCTGATGTCTACTTTTCGGAGTGCGGCGGTCAGGCGGTCACAAAGTTCTTTCGGGAACTCTTCCCCCAGTTTTTCCACGACGCTGCGATCGCCCAGTACGACGGCCATGCGTTCATGCAGCGACACGAAGATCAGAAGACCCGACGCGCCGTCGGTATGGTGGACTCGGCGATCAAAGAACAATTCGCGTGCTCGCAGGTTGACTTCTTCCTGCATTTGCTGACGAGCCGTAAACAACAGTCGCAGACCGTGAAACCGATCGGCGAGCACAGCCCCAATCAGGAAGCACACAGCCATGGTCGCGAACAGCAGCAGCACCTGAGCCCAAACGGTGAGCCCGCCCCAATGCCCGAAATCAGCGCTGCCAGGAAGCGTCAGGAAGATGGCCGTCGCACCCAGCATCGCGCACCATAGGCCGACAATGTCTTCGGCGCGATCGTATCGCCCCGATGCCGTCGCCACGACGGGTACGATTTCGCAGACGGAATTCTGTTCCGCCGCCGACACCGCTGCGGCAACTCGTTCACGTTGTTCCGTTGAAACTGATTCGGACGCTTTTCGCATGTTGAATTATCCTCGATCTGTCTGAGTCGGCTGTGGTGTTGTTCGAAATGACAAACGCTTATTCACACGAGCAACCTACCACGAACCCGATGCGCCGCCACCGCCCGAGGAGCCACCGCCGAACGACCCGCCACCAAAACCCCCACCGCCGCCACGATTTTGTGCCATGGTTCGCAACGCAAACCAGACTACAGTGAAAACTCCGACCCAGAACAACCATGCCCAGCCACTTGCCCCGCGCCGATACAGTGACACGGCGGTGAATATTGCCAGTCCAACAAAGACGAGGGGAACGATGTAGTCGCTTGCGGATCGTGGTCGACTCGGTAATTCCAGTTTGCGAGCCATCTTGTCGAGCGCCTCAACGCCGGCAACAATTCCACCCGCAAAGTCCGCCTGTTTGAATTGAGGGATGATGTGTTCATCCATGATCCGCTGACAGGTCTGGTTTTCGGAACGCCCCCAGCCAGCCCCCAATTCAATCCTGGCCCGCCGGTCGCCCTTCGAGACCAACAGCAAAATTCCGGTGTTCCAATCCTGCCCCTGCAACTTTGCGTGTCCGATTTGCCATTGATTGAACAGAAGTGCCGCGTAGGTTTCGATCGGCATATTCCGTCCGCCGCCATGCTGGGCCATCGATTCGATCGTGACAACGATGATGGGCGTCGCCTTGTCGGTCAGCAGCTTGTCACAGACTTCTCGAATCCGAGTCACCGACGCGTCATCGAGCAAGTGTGCTTTGTCACTCACAAATTCCCGCTCACCGGGCGGTTGAAGATCGAATTCCTGACCCAAAGCGGGCAGTGAGCTGCAGACCATCAGGAGAGCAATGGAAGCGTTCTTTGACAATCGATGTGGCATATCGTAATTACCGTTTCAGGAGGCTCGCAGCATCAGCTCAAAGTTCCCGACCTGAATTGTGACGAATCAGACTGACAAATAACACTGATCCTGGAGGTCACCGAAACGGCTAACCATCTGCTGCCGTGGACGACATTGCGATCTCCTCAGGACGGACTCCTAAACGATCCTTCCGTCATCCGGATCAACCAAATTTCAACTTCGAGCCGTAGGTAACCGAATGACGTCGAGGAGTCAAGCAGGACTGGTCCCGTCCGGCCGCGATCGCCCGCGTCGGTTGGGAACGGGATTACTTCAACAATCGGACAATTCGGAATGACTCAGGTTTCCGAGAACAACCGCTGAAGGAGATCGTGGGCGTTGACTGATGCAGCGGCATCTCGCAGATATGGACAGTGCCCAATCGTATTCGATGATTTCTCGTGCGCTCGACCCCGGCGTGTATTCACGCCGGGCTAAATAGCATTCGCATCACTGACGTAAATGAATGCACCACAACCGCCATTCCGTCACGGATCGGAGCTGC
>CALFOL010000444.1 GCA_937919915.1 uncultured Planctomycetaceae bacterium | reverse complement strand
ATTGATCGGCGTCTTTTCGAAGTCCAGCTGCGCAGCAGCAGCAGCAGCAGCAGCACTGGGCACCAGCAGGAGCAG
Source organism: uncultured Planctomycetaceae bacterium (assembly GCA_937919915.1). Lineage (GTDB taxonomy): Bacteria > Planctomycetota > Planctomycetia > Planctomycetales > Planctomycetaceae > Fuerstiella. The sequence continues at coordinate 7,687 of CALFOL010000444.1, read as the reverse complement.
TCCGATCAGAAAACGATTACACATTGGCATACGAACGCGGGGAAAAGTTGACGAGGTTCACCTGATATTAGTCAATCGGCAGTTCACTGTCGCCTTTGATGCTGCCCAGTTCCACAGTGTCAGTACCACTGCCGCTGCTGCCGTTCCGTTTCATGGTGACGAAGAACGTGCAGCCACTGGCACTGACGTTGTTTTCTGCTGTCAGACTTCCGCCCTGTGATTCACAGACTTCGCGGCTGATGGCCAGCCCCAACCCGAGGCCTTCCTTTTTGCCCGTGTAAAACTTGCGAAATACAATGTCCGGATCATCTTTCGGAAGCCCCGGTCCATTATCACGCACACCCACGGCGACTCGGCGATGGTCAGATTCCTCACGCACGAAGAGCTCGATCCGTGGCCGATTGACACCAAAATCACGGCACGCTTCCAAAGCGTTGATCATCAGGTTGACCAGGACGTGCGTTGTCTGCGATTTGTCGACGACAACTTCCAGGTCGAACGCGGCGTCCGGCGTAACGATGTCCGCGTTCCATCCGCGTGCAGTAGGAACCACCAGCATCATTGCCTGGTCAATCAGTTCCTGCAGAGTCAGTTCTTCTGTCAGAAGCGTCCGGAATTTCACGAAGTCACGAATTCGCTGAATGATACTGGCAGAATGTTCGATGGCGTTTTCGATGTTTGCCAACGCATTCAGGCTGAGTTCCTCGGTCGCTGTTCCTCGAGCAATCCTGCGCTGCATCATGTTGCAATAATTCAGCATGGCCTGCAGTGGTTGGTTCAATTGGTGCGAAAATTCCGTACTCATTTGCCCCAGCAGACCTAAGCGAGACGCCTTCACAAGATGATCCGTCAGCAAACGAACTTCTTCCTCCAGTAATTTATCAGGATTGTTATCTGTCAGGTACAGCGTGGCCTAGCAACCATTTGCACTTCGAGACGGCTCGATTCTTGCCAGGTACCAGCGCGGGCCTTCGTGGCCCAGCGAGACCTGGAAATCCGTAGTACGTACTTCGGAATTCTCGACAGCTGTATTGATTTGCTTAACCAGATCACGGTGAAAGGTTCGGACGACGATGTCCGTTAGACGCAGCCCATCAAGAGTCGGCGTGTCGTCTCCCGCACCAAAAGCTGCAGTGTTTTCGATATCAAACTGATCATTGACTGTGATTGCAAAGTCACAGGCCTGGTCAGCGATGCGGCGCCATTTTGTCAGCTTCTTTGCGCGTTTGGATTCTCGACGTACTCGCAGAATGTTGATCAGCAGGATTGTGCTGTTCAGCTTCAACAGGTCAAAGAATTCTTCGATGGATACGTCGTCCGCCGGAAATTCTTCGCGACAGGCCAGCCCCAGAACGCCTCTGACTTTCCCATCAATAAACAACGGGCACAGGTAATAAGTCTGGCAGGAGACTTGCGCAAACAGAGCCGACAGAATTCGTCCGCAACCCTCGGAGCTGCCGGAAAGTTTTGCAATCTGGTTCTCTTTGATACAGTCCTGAACACGCGATGGCAGCAGGCGAAATTGAAACTTCTCGAACGCCTGTGCCGCAGAGGGTGACAAACGAGACTTCGTGTGATATCTGAGGCCAACCTGACCAGCTCCGGTTTCATCAACAGCGACCCGAAACAAATGCACGTCAACGGCGTTGATGCAGCTCGCTAGATCTTCCAAAACCTTCGTTGCGGCAGAAACGATCGTCGCTTTACCGGCGAAACTCAGTTTGTTGGTCGCTCGGAATGCTCTGCGACGCAGATGAGCACAGACGACCTTCAATGAGTCTGCCGATTGCCGATCGATGGCAGACGGGTCTTCTGATTCCACTGGCAAATTCACTTGTAATATGGTTCGAATGCAGGCGTGTGTTGCAGTCTGCGATTTTGGCACGAGACACAGGTGACTGACACCCTGGATTCAAAGGAATTCTCACAGATTCGTCATGTGGCGCGCGGTAATCAGGATTCTGTTCGCTGGACCGTACTGTAGACTACTCCGTTCTGGACTCGCGTCTGCAGGTCCTGTCCGACCACTGCGTCGTTAACGCTTCGCACAACTGTTCCGTCACCGTTTGTGGTCAGCGAATATCCACGTGCCAGAACCTTCAATGGACTTAGCGCATCCAGGGAAGCAGCGGTTGCCGCAAGTTTTTGACCAAGCCGTTCAGTCTTTAGCTGGATCGCCCGTTCGGCAGCGATCCCAAGTTCGTCACAGCGCTGGCGACGTTCATCGATTAAGGTCATTGGTCGCTGAAAGACATTTCGACCAGCGATGGCTTTCAGCGTCAGCTGCATTCGTTCGACTCGACCAGCCAGCGCGCGGTGCATTCGAGTCACGCTGTTGTTTAGGGTTTGACGCAGTTCGTCGACAGCCGGGACGACGAGTTCGCCTGCTTCACTGGGCGTCAGAGCGCGGCGGTCGGCAACCAGATCGGCGATCGAAACATCGACTTCATGCCCCACTGCGCTGACCACCGGAATCGGGCAATTCGCGATTGCGCGAGCGACGACTTCTTCGTTGAATGCCCACAGATCTTCGAGGCTGCCGCCGCCGCGACCGGTAATGACAACATCAACGTCCGGAATCCTGTGCACGAAATTGATCGCCTTGGCGATTCTGGCTGCAGCACCTTCGCCCTGAACCGGGACGGGCAGAATCACCAGATTCACACCCGGCCAGCGACGCGTCATGACCTGAATCATATCTTTGATCGCGGCAGATGTTGGGCTGGTGATCAACGCGATGCGACGCGGTATTCTGGGCAGCGGACGTTTGCGGGCGGCATCAAACAAGCCTTCTGCTTCCAGAGTCTGCTTTAGCTGTCGGAACGCCAGTTCTAATTCGCCAACTCCCTGCGGCAACAAGCGACTGATATTGAACTGGCAGGTTCCGCGAGCAACATAAACCTGCAACGATCCCGTGGCCAGCACCTGCAGACCGTCCTTTGGCTGAAACTTCAGCTGACCGGCGGCTCCTTTCCAGATGACAGCATTGATTTCGGAATGATCGTCCTTAAGCGTCAGGTAATAGTGACCGGTTGCTGAGCGTTTGCAGTTCGAAATCTCGCCTTCCACGATGACCGGTGGCAGCGTGGCTTCGACAATCTCCTTAAACGCCGTGACAAGTTCCGTGACAGAAATTGTGGGCATTTCTGTCATTTGGCACCTTCCGCAGATGATGTGGCTGTGGGGGTGGCGGTAACCGTCTCGTGTGTCGTGCGGACGCGAATGTTCAGGCCTTCCACGATCAGTGAAAACGCCATTGCGAAATAGATGTAGCCTTTGTTCACATGAGTTCCTGCGGCTTCGGCAACCAGCATGACACCGATCAGAATCAGGAAGCTCAACGCCAGCATCTTGACCGTGGGATGGCGTTTCACGAAGCGGCTAACTCGTCCGGCAAACATCATCATCACGCCAACAGACAGCACGACGGCAGTTATCATGACGCGCAGGTTCTCAGTCATGCCGACAGCCGTGATGACGGAATCGAGCGAGAAGATAATATCCATGATGGCGATATTGATCAGCACGCCGGAAAACGTTTTGGCCGTGGCCAGGTCAGCGGCATTGTCGAGTGGCCCTTCCAGCTGTTCGTGGATTTCTCGCACGCTGTGCCGAATCAGATACAGACCGCCCAACAGCAGGATGACGTCTTTGCCGGTGATTTCGTTGACCTTCTGCCAGCCTTCCCCGGAAAGTCCCTTCAGGATGTCAGGCGAAATTCCCAGCGACGTAAGTTCAAACCACGGCGAGGTCAGATGCACCAGGTAGCTGATTAAAAACAGCAGCCCGATTCGCATGACCATTGCCAGCATCAGGCCAAGTCGCCGCGCGGACGGCTGCTGATCTGTCGGCAGCCGATCCGTGAGGATGGTAATGAAGATGATGTTGTCGATTCCCAGCACGATCTCCATCAGAGTCAGTGCCAGTAATGCTGCGATTGCTTCCATGATAATTCGTTTGCGGTCGATTTTGATGTGCCCGGCCGAAATAGCGAGGCGGGAGCATGTTAGTGAAAATTCGACATTCTGCCCATGGGCTGGACGTTTCCGCAGAACGGCCAAAAACAACGTCGCTTCGTTTGTGAATCACAGCCGTGGCCGGAAACGCCAGAGTCCGATTGCCGCTTTAAGTCGCGGAATTCCGCCTTCCGGCATTCCCGCGAGAAACCACGGCATATCGCTACACTTGGCGTTTTGTGGGTCTAAACTGGGGAGGTGGGCGGCAGTCTGCTGTTCCTCGCATTTTTCTTTACCCAAAATCAGTTAGCAGCAAGTTCTCATGGAACAGGTTATTGGCACGGACGAACTTCAACCCGGCGGACAGGCGTCCGTCTTTGTAGATGACATTCCCGCCCTGGCAGTAAGAGTCGGGGACGAATACTTCGTGATCGAAGACGTGTGTTCTCACGACGGCCAGCCGCTGGCTAATGGTGAGATCGCTGACGGTGCTATTATGTGCCCACGCCATGGAGCGAAATTCGATCTCAAGACCGGTGCGGCGTTGTGTATGCCAGCGACCCAGCCGATCCGAACGTTCAAAGTGGAAATCAAAGATGGCGCGGTGTGGGCAGAGCTGGCCAGTCCTGCCGCACAAGCATCTGCTGCACCGGTCAAGACGGAATCCGTCCCGGTGGCAACGGCGTCGGCCGCTGTAGAACCCACCGAAAACTCAGCAGTGGCGACCGCCGAACAGGACACCAGTCAACCAACAACGGAATCAGATTACATCGATGCGTTGAAGCAGGTCATCGACCCGGAACTGTTTATCAACATCGTTGACCTGGGGCTGATCTATGCGATCGAACAGGACGAATTCGTTGAGGGCAAAGTGAATGTTCAGATGACGCTGACAAGTCCTGCGTGCCCTGCTGGTCCGCAGTTGGTGCAGCAGGCCAAGATGGCGTTGGAACGACTGCATGATGTCACGGAAGCTGGCATCACGCTGGTGATGTCACCGCCGTGGTCACCAGAGCGAATGACCGACGACGCTCGCGACCAACTGGGCATTTTTTAGCCAACCTGTGCAGGCCGAAAGCGTTGATGGCTCATTAAGATCAACGACGACCCCGAATTCGCCGCAATTCGGTTTTCATCCGCAGTGCGAGGTCTGGCGGCTTCCGCTGCGACGGACTCATCCACCGAATTTCCATTAAAGAATCTCTCCCATGCCTCATCCCGTTCTCATTGATGGCCAGTGGCTTGCGTCGTCTGCCACAAACACTTTTCAAGCGGTCAACCCGGCTACGGAAGAAACGCTTCCGGGCGAGTTTCCGATTAGCCCCTGGTCAGAGGTTGATCAGGCCATTCAGGCAGCTGCCGACGCGTCAAAGCAAATGCGTGGCTGGCCTGGCAGTCGGTTCGCTGATTTTCTGGAAGCCTACGCCGAGGAAATTGAGGCTCGCGCAGATGCATTGGTTGCTGCCGCCCACGCCGAAACTGCGTTGCCTGTTTCGCCACGTCTGAAGGATGGCGAACTGCCCCGCACAACCAACCAGTTACGTCAGGCGGCGACCGCGGCTCGTACCGAATCGTGGCGGTGTCCAACAATCGACACGGCCACCGGCATTCGATCGATGTTCGGAGCCATCGGCCCTGTCGTGGTGTTCGGCCCCAACAACTTTCCCTTTGCATTCAACGGGATCGCTGGCGGTGATTTTGCCGCCGCGATTGCTGCCGGCAACCCGGTCATCGCGAAAGGGCACTCGTGTCATCCGGAAACAACTCGCATCTTTGCCGAAGCCGCCATGGCTGCCATTCATCGTACCGACATGCCACAGGCGCTGGTGCAGTTAATCTACCGCACCAGTCATGAAGACGGCTACAAGTTGGTTTCCGATGCTCGCATCGGCGCGTCTGGTTACACGGGGGCTCGGCACACCGGCCTGAGACTGAAGGCCGCGGCCGATGCAGCAGGGAAGCCGATGTATCTGGAATTGTCCAGCATCAATCCGGTATTCATTCTTGGTGGAGCACTAGCGGAACGGGCTGATGCGATTGCCGATGACTTCTCGGGCAGCTGCCTGATGGGCACGGGACAGTTCTGTACGAGTCCTGGCCTGGTGATTGTGCCGGCTGGCGAATCCGGCGACCGGTTTGTGGCCGCCGTGTCTGAGCGTTTTCAGAAGGCGGCGGTTGGAACAATGCTGGGTGAGGGAGTTCGCAGCAGCTTTTCGAGCGGCATTGACACGATTCAGAAAGCAGGAGCGACTCTGGTGACTGGCGGTCAGCCAGGTGGCGGCAAAGGTGTGAGCTTTAATAACACGCTGCTGGTAGTCAGCGGCAGCCGATTTCTGGAGGCCCCGGAGGTCTTTCAGACGGAAGCATTCGGAAACGGTTCTTTAATTGTGCTGTCTGACGGAGTACAGCAAATGGCGACGATCGCCGAATCGCTGGAAGGTAACCTGACCGGTTGCCTGTATTCTGATACTCAGGGCAGCGATGATGCAGCGTATGCAGATATCGAACCTGCGCTACGAACGAAGGTTGGACGGCTTCTGAACGACAAGATGCCTACGGGCGTGGCAGTTAGTGCCGCGATGAACCACGGTGGCCCCTATCCGTCAACCGGTCATCCTGGCTTTACGGCTGTTGGAATGCCCACAGCTGTTTCGCGGTTCGCCATGCTGCAAAGTTACGACAACGTTCGCGCCGCACGTTTACCAGCTGTGTTGCAGAACGCCAGCCCAGGAGCGGACGTGTGGCGACGAGTCGACGGAAGCTGGACTACAGCTGACGTCGCGTAAGCGGCGTGCTCAGGAATTCACCGTTGTCGTGGCGTTAAAAGTAACAGCAATAGCGCCTCGACGTAGTGCTTAGTCGGCCATGTCTTGATGTTGCCACTGGCTTTGCCGGCAGAGCCAGTGGCACACATTCCGTAAAGTCAATCACTCGCGAAGTCTGGTGACTGGCACCTGAAAATTGAGTCGTCACTTCGAACCTTTCCTGGCAGAGGGGCGTATGTCATCCGTTCGATCGAGCAACGCAGAACTGTTTTCCGATTGCGATGACTTAGGAGTCATCGAATCGGATTGCTGGAAACTGCTTGCTGCAGCGCCGCACGATCGGGACTGTGGCTGGCGACTTCCTGTACTGGCAACGTTCGGTGAACAGGTTCCACGTCAGCGAACCGTTGTGCTTCGCGCAGTTGACCCGGAATCACGGCAGATCTTCTGCCATACGGACGTTCGTTCCCCGAAGGTGAAAGTGATTCGAGACCATCCGTTGGTATCATGGTTGTTTTACGACGCTTCCCGGCAGGTGCAATTACAACTCGTGGGTGAGGCAACCGTTCAGACTGCTGAGCCCGAAACGGATTGGCTGTGGCAACAGGAGCCTGCTGCGAGTTTGCAAGGCTACCTCGCCCCTTATCCTCCCGGCACGGTGAGGCCCCATTGTGAGACGAACCTTCCTGCGGACATGCCGACGAAAATGTCCTCTCGTGAGGAACTCGCACCCGGTCGGGAGAACTTTGCCGTTCTTTGCTCCTCCATTAAGAACCTTGAGGCTCTCATACTGAGGCCGAATGGCAACAGGCGGGTGGTTTATTCGTACACCGGTTCAGGCGTGGCTTCTGCGGACTGGTTAGCGCCTTAGTACCTGTCCAGAATCAGTATCGTGAATTGTGGCGGATAGTATACGATTGGTTTTTCGTCCAAGTCAGGAGGGAACCGATGGCACGGAAGCCCGGT
>CALFOL010000443.1 GCA_937919915.1 uncultured Planctomycetaceae bacterium | reverse complement strand
CACCGGAACAACCCAAAGTAACGCTTGAGACGCGTCTTTGCGCAGCAGCCAGAGTCCGGCAACCGCCAGCCCGGCGATAAAGCTGAACAACACGACAGCGGCAAAAAATCGCGAAGGAATTTCATAGCCTATAAATGCTGCTGCCGCAGAACTCAGTGCTTCCTCGCCAATTGGCGAACCGTTTTGTATGGGATGGAAAACACGGTCGATGAGCTGATAAGCACATAGAGAGGGTTCCATGTTGTCAGAGAGATCGGCGAGTACTTCCGGTGAAACTGTGGTCACGAACACAGTTCCGTTGCCGAACGGAACTTCAATCACCGCTGGCCAGCCATCAATCGACCAGTGTACCTTACCGCCTTCCGCAATCACTCGTACCAGCCGCGCGGGTTCATCGAACTCCCGCACCAGACTTCTTTTCGGATAGCGAACCAGAGAAGCATCCTCGGCAACATCGAGTTTCCAGACATTCGCGGAAGTTTCGTCGACTTTTGTAATTGGCAGAGTATTCCCGAGCAACGCCTGAACTGTCGTGATATCTGTCTGATCCAGACACAACCACGTTCGCCCGCCACGTTGAGTCCACACGCGAACGGCGTCACAAGCATCAGGAAACTCGTGCAGCGTGCGAGACGTAACGATTAACTGGTCAAGACATTCCAACGCTTCCGGATAGCCGGACAAATCGGTCGCCGTTAGAGAAATCCCCATCGGTTCCTGTTGTGCTGCCCGCCTGAATAAGTCGGCAACCCGTTCGATTTTCCGCAGTTCGTCTGAATCTTCATCCCCGGAAAACAACACACCACGATAGCTGACGCGGAGTTTACCGCGAGATTCCGGATTGAGAACAGAAAAGCTGCGCGTCACTTCCTCGCCCGCGGCCCGTTGAATCGGTCCATCCCCCTCCGGATCGTCGAAAACGATGTACTCAAATTCGAAAGCATTGCACCGATTGTCAGAAACCATCACCGGCCATTGGCAACTGCGGCGACTCTTTGCCGGAACAACAACGCGTCGGCTGTACTGCAAACCATGACTGTCAGCGGGAATCACAACGGCCAGAAATTCCTGTTCCGTATCCGACGAATTCGTGAATGTTCCCTGAACAAGCCCCCACTTGCCACGCAAAATGCGATTGAGCCCTCCGGGCCCCAGCGACGCTCCGGTGTCTTCTCCGACCACAGTGGCAGTGAATATCAGTGCGAAGACAAAGAGAGCAAATTTTCGAAAATCGGATGGTGGCATTCGAGCTGCGGTATTGCGAAGAGGTGTATAGGATTCCAAGGAAAAGGGAATTCAACACCGAACGGCGTCAGGAAACAACCCAGTCAGTTCTGATGGGGCCATCCGCTGGTTAGAAAAAACGAACAGCGCAACTCTGTTTCTTCCGTTTCCTCCTGTTCAAAACACGAGCAAGCAACAGCTTTCTCCTCTCCGGGTCAAAGTGGTGTTCCGCCGCACAAAAACTCAGTCTCAGTATTAGACGATTGCCAGCACTTCCCCATCGCTCACGGGAAACGGCCGGCCGAGCACATCTCGCATTTCTGCTCGCGGAGAAATCCCAAGACAATGGAACATGGTTGCGTGTACATCCGGTGGACCACATGGCCGAGTCAATGGGCGTGCACCATCCTTGTCACTGCTTCCGTAAACCTGACCGCCCCGAATCCCGCCGCCTGCCAGAGCCATCGAATAAACGTTCGGGTAATGATCGCGCCCCGCTGATCCGTTAATACGCGGAGTGCGGCCGAAGTCTGTCAGCACGGCGACCAGAGTTTCGTCCAGTGTCCCGCGATTGCTGAGATCCTGCAGCAACGCTGACACGCTGCGATCAAACACCGGCAACAGGCGATTCTTCAAACGGTTGAAGTTATCCGCGTGTGTGTCCCACATATCGCCCTGCCCTCCATTCAGATCACCTGATGCACAACATACCTGCACGATGGGCACACCCGCTTCTGTCAACCTGCGAGCCAAAAGCATGCTCTGACCGCCCAGATGATTACCGTACGTTTCTCGCAACTTCGCATCTTCACTTTCTAAATCATAAGCGCGCTTCACAGCAGAACTCAGCAGGATGTCATCTGCCAGACTACGGAAGTGTTGAAAGTTATCGAAGTCCTGTTGCTGACTAACAACACCCTCGAGAGACGACCGCAGCTGAGTCCTGGCCCTCAGCCGAGACGTGTCAACTTCCCCCAGATTCAAAACCTGCGAACCCAGCGCGCGAGACACACCACCAAACTCTTCGCCTGTGGGAGTGCGAATCACAATCGGATCAAATTTCGCGCCCAGCCAGCCGCCGTATTCGCCGGCCTGTAACGTGCCGTTATCCACCATCGGGTAAGGCAGCCGCACGGAGTTCGGCACGCCTTTCGGTGCTTCGCGAAACTTCGACACCATCGCCGGAAACGACGGCCAGTCAGCGCGCATCGGCGGAATGTTCCCCACCCGCGGCGGCTTGTGCCCGGTCAGGTTCCAGTACATCCCCCGACCATGTGCAGAATCGTCGTGGTGAATCGACCGAATGATCGCCAGCTTGTCGGTGTGTTGAGCGAGCAACGGCAGATGCTCACCAATCGAAATCCCCGGTGTCACAGTTTGAATGGGATTAAAGCTGCCTCGAATCTCGCTGGGGGCATCCGGCTTCAGATCGAACGTTTCGTGGTGACTCATGCCACCCCACAAATACACAATGATGCACGACTTCGCCGCACTGGCAGCCTTTGACACATCCGCTGCCGCGCCGCGCAACCGCAGAAACATTGGCAGCGAACCACCAAAGGCAGTCACCGATTGTTGTAACAAATGACGGCGGGAAAGACTCATACAATTAACCTGCCAGGACACGCCGTAATTGGTTTTGCGTGAGCCGACGGCGCTACTGGCCGCGGGCCTGACGCCAAGGCGTTCAGTTCACACAAGTGGTGCTGCCCAATCAGTCCTTAAATCAATTCGAAACAGATCTCAAACACAAAACATCCGGCTATTGTGGAAAGTTGCGAACCGAAACGACCAGCCATTTTCCTTCGTCTTGTACCGCAATGTACTGGCCTTCGCTACGACTGGGGCCATTACCAAACTGAAACTTACCATCTTCGATCGCCACTGTTGAGCTCAAAAAACGACTTAATGTGGGAGTCAACCGTAACGTCAACTTCGGGTGGTGCTGAAACAGACTCAGATAGGCCGCCTTGATCTCCGGCTTGCCACGGGACACAACACCATCCACAGACAGCCAGTCGCCAGTAGGTGCAAAGGCCGCGGTCGCTTTGGCTGCGTCGTGTTCGTTGACAGCCTTAATG
>CALFOL010000442.1 GCA_937919915.1 uncultured Planctomycetaceae bacterium | reverse complement strand
TAAAAGCGACTCTGCAGCCATGAGATTCACGCTGCGCAGATTGGACAGCTACCTCTACACACGCGGCTTGACGACATTGCCCAGTGCGGCAAGTGCCACAGTTCGCTGTTGCAACGCAACGGAGATGGATTCGATATCCGGCTGAGACAGTGTCCGTGAGCCCGCGACGACCGTCTGAGCGATTTGATCCGGACGGCGTGCACCGACGATTGCCGCTGTGACCTCCGGTCGACGCAATGTCCAGGCGATCGACAGTTCTGCGACCGTCCATCCGAGGTTCTCTGCGACACTCTGCAGGTTGCTGACAAATTCCAGGTTGATTTCCAGTTGCGGACTTTGAAAACGCGGATCGCGACTGCGGTGGTCATTTTCTGACAATCCGGCAACGCGGTCGGCAGTGAAAGTTCCCGTCAACAGGCCCTTGCCCATCGGGCTATAACAGATCACGCCGATGTTGTGCTTAGCGCAGAACGGCAGAATTTCCTCTTCGATGTCTGCGGCAATCATGCTGTAAGGCGGTTGCAGTGATGTGATGGGGTGTATTTTCTGCAGTCGCTGCATTTGTTCCACGCTGTGATTGGACACGCCAATGTGCTTCACTTTGCCCTGTTGCTTCAATTCCACCAGCGTCTGCCAGCCTTCTTCGATGTCTTCGTTTGGTTCTGGCCAGTGCAGCTGATACAGATCAATGGATTCGACCTGCAGTCGCTGCAGGCTGGATTCGCACTCCGCGACGATGCTGTCACGTTTCAGGCACTTACCGATGCCATCTTTGCCCAGGTTGGTGCGACCGCATTTGGTGGCGATCAGCGGACGATCGTTTGCCGGAATTTGCTGCAGCGCCTTTCCAAGAATACTCTCGCTGCTTCCCAATCCATACACAGCGGCTGTATCAATCCAGTTGACACCGACATCAACCGCTTTGATGATGGTGTCGATTGCCGCTTGTTCGTCTTGATCTCCCCAGCCGAACTGCCAGTCTCCTCCACCAATTGCCCACGTGCCGAGGCCTACAACGCTGATGTCTTCGCCGGAGTTGCCGAGAGTTCTAAATTGCATTATGCGCATCACTTTCGTTGTGTTCGGGTCTTGATGTGCTGGAAGTATTCCCATGCCTCCAGAATGACAGAATAGTGGAAATTCCCGCCGCCTGAAAGGTACCGAGAGACATTGCAACGTTCCATATCACAGGAGGCCCGTGGTGGACGGCGTTCCCGGGTGACGTCATAATCCGTTGCTGCGTTTTCAAGAATCACTTCCCAACTCAGACAGCAAGCAACAAATGTCACGAATAGCGTTGACCCTGATTCTGTGCCTTGTTTCGACGTGCGTGAACGCTGCCTCGGAGACGCCACCGAATGTCCTGCTGATCATTACTGACGAACACAACTTTCGTACGCTCGGCTGTTACCGCGATACGCTTCCGCGGGAACAAGCGGAAATGTGGGGACTGGGCGCAGTTGTTCAAACACCGCATCTGGATCGAATCGCAAAAGAAGGCGTGTTGTGCACGCGAGCCTACGCGACCGCGCCAGTGTGCTCGCCGTGCCGCGCCGCGATGATTACCGGCCGCTATCCACACATGACAGGAGTACCGGCCAACGACCTGCCGCTGGATCGTTCTATCCCGACGCTTGCCGATCGCCTGAACAACGCTGGCTATCGCACAGCCTTTATCGGCAAGTGGCATCTGGGTGGGAACGGAAAGCCGGAGTGGGCTCCGCATGTGGACGGCGGGTTTGAATTCAAGAAGTACATGTTCAACCGTGGCCATTGGAAGAATTTTGTTCTGACCGATGAAGGGCCTGCTGTTGGTGCAACAAAGGGCGGGATGCCAACCTACGACGTCAACGCTGCCGACGAGAAGACGTTCTCAACAGACTGGTTAACGGATCGAGCAATTGAATACATCACGGACAAAGACGCGACGAAGCCATTTCTGACGGTCATTAGTTACCCCGACCCACACGGGCCAAACTCCGTCCGTGCTCCGTACGATCACCGCTTCGACGATCTGCCGTTTGTTGCGCCGCGAACCTATGCTTCGGGCATTCCCTATCCAAAATGGTTGGGTGGCGGCAAGAAGCACCCTGTCTTTCGTGGCAAAGACATGTCGCTGTACTTCGGTATGGTCCAATGCCTGGACGACAACATCGGCCGACTACTGCACAGCATGGAAGCCACGCGGCAACTGGACAATACGCTGATCATTATGACCAGTGACCACGGCGACCTGTGTTATGAACACGACCGGCAGAACAAAGGCAACCCATACGAAGGATCAGCACGAGTGCCGTTGATTCTGCGGCAGCCAAATCGTATTGCAGCGAAACAGTACTACACAAAACCTGTAGGCACAGTCGACCTCACTCCAACAGTGATGGGACTGCTGAACCTTCCGGCCGATCCAAACGATCAGGGGCGAGACCTGTCTGCAGTACTGGCTGACACGACAACAAAACCGCTGGAAAACGAAGCCGGCCAGGATGTGACGTTTCTTAGGAATGCCGGTAAGACGGCTCAGTGGGTTGCTGCCGTGGATTTGCGATACAAGCTGATTCTGTCGACCGACGATGTACCATGGCTGTTCGACGCGAAAGAGGATCCTGACGAACTGCAGAATTTCTATGGGAAGCCGGACACGGCTGCGGTGTCGAAGCGTTTGGGGCTGGCACTGCAAATGTACGGCGTAGACAACAAAGACCCGCACTTGAAGAACGTCGCGATTGCGGGATCTTTGACAGCGGTGTTGTTAGGAAAATAACACGCGGCCCAGGACAGCAATTCCGCCGTTTGGCGACTGCCGCAGCAGCAGCAGCAGCCCGACAACGCGCCCATTCGAAGAGCCTTTGCATAAAAAATCCCACCGGTGAACCGGTGGGATTTCTGTTTTGCGTTGATGGCCGAAATACTTAGTGGCCAGCGGCGATGGCTGAGATGCCTTCCAGGAAGCCCTGGAGTTGACGACTTCGTACTGGATGCTGAAGCTTGCGGACCGCCTTGGCTTCGATCTGGCGAACTCGTTCCCGAGTCACCTTGAAGATGCGTCCCACTTCTTCCAGCGTGTACGTGTAACCGTCTCCCAGGCCGTATCGCAGTTTAATGATTTCCCGTTCACGATAGGTCAAAGTCTTCAGGACAGAATCGATCTTGTCCTTCAGCATTTCTGACGCAGCGTTGCTGACGGGGCTGTCGTTGCTTTTGTCTTCGACGAATTCGCCGAAGCTGTTGTCTTCGCCTTCGCCCAGCGGTTTGTCCAGACTGATGGGCTGTCGGCTGATTCGCATCACCCGGCGAGCTTCCTCGATCGGCACATCGGCCACTTCAGCCATTTCTTCAACGGACGGCTCACGACCCATTTCCTGAAGCAAGTCACGAGCAGCGGCGCGCAGGCGGCTCATGGTTTCTATCATATGGACCGGAATACGAATCGTGCGAGCCTGGTCAGCAATCGCTCGGGTAATCGCCTGGCGAATCCACCATGTCGCGTAGGTTGAGAACTTATAGCCGCGACGGTATTCGTATTTGTCGACAGCTCGCATCAAGCCCGTATTGCCTTCCTGGATGAGGTCCAGGAATGTCAGTCCGCGGTTGCGATACTTCTTGGCGATGGAAACCACGAGACGCAGGTTACCGCCAGACAGGTCTCGCATGGCCTTTTCGTATTCCTGATAGCGTCCCTCCAGGAACTCCATCTTCACGGCGAGTGAATCCGGAGTTTCCATCGTGAGGTCAATCAGGTCATGCAATTCTTTCTGCATGTGCTTGCGTTCATCATCTGCTGACGAAAGCCCATCCAGATTGCTGATCTGATCCTGCAGGTCCAGCATCCGCGCAGAAATCTGCTCCAGTCGCTTCATGCAGGGCTGCAGTCGCTGCGTTCGCAGGCTGAGTTCTTCAAGTAGTGTGACACTACGGCGTCGGCGTTCGTCAATGGCAGCCCGCAGTTGCAGGCCTTTTGGGCTTTCCAGCCCCAATGACCGTGCCATCGCAAAATCGGTCAGGTCGCGTTCACGGATTGATGCCAGGGTCAGCAGGTTGTGTGGCATTCGCCCAAGGATCTGCTCTTTTTCCAGGCTTTCCGTCATCGACACTTTGATTGTGCGATCGAACGGAAGCTCGCTGCGATTCACCTGGCTAAGTGTTTCAAAAGCGTAGTTCATCGAGAAGTCGCAGCTCAGCAGAGCACGTCGAAACCGCCGTCGCGTGACTTCAATCTGCTTGGCCAGGAAGATCTCTTCTTCGCGTGTCAGCAGCGGGATTTCGCCCATCTGCGTCAGGTACATCCGAATTGGATCTTCGGTACCGCGGGTGGGTTCTTCTTCCAGACGAATTTCCGGTCGACGGCGTTTTCGCTCGGCGGGATTGTTGATCTCAACATAGACCTCAGGATCTGTGACCAGATTCAGGTTCAGCGTTTCCAGAACCATGATCAGATGATCCAGCTTACGCGGATCTTCTGCTTCGTTCGGCAGGTAATTGTGCACCTGCGAGAAGTAGAGAAATCCCTGCTTCTGCCCAGTCTCAACCAATTGTGTTAGTGCTTCATCCATTCGATGCATTCCGTAAGCTCCTCAGCGACGTGTTCTAAATCATTGCAGAATCAAAGGTTTGGCCCGAGAGTTCTGCGTTCGGTTACTTGAGTGTGGAAGGGTTTCCCATTTCGTTTTTGCGGAACTGTTGAAGTTTTCGAAGGGCGTCCATTTTGTCGCTGTGGAGTTTGCTCGGTGAGGATGAATCCGTTTGAGCGATTTTTTGTTTCGACAACTGGCTTTGGTTTTTGTTACGCCGATGAATTAAAGGCTTCAACACTCGTTCCAGATGTGGCGGAACAAAAGTCCCGTCACTTTCATCATGATCAAGCGGTAGCTCGTTCATGAAGTCTGAGATTCCTTTCTCACTCGCCGAATCAAGCAGAGCATTCACGAGGCTCAACATGGTTGAGTCTGATTCTGCTGCTGCAATAACACTTTGAGGATTCGGAAGAATTCCTTCTTCCGCGATCAGATCAAAACATAGCTCCAACAATCGTCGCAGCTGTGGGTCGTAAAAGTCATCCGGACCAATTTGGTGCCGAATGTAGTCCGTCGTGTCTGGTTGGCTGAAAATGATCTCCAGCAGTTCTCGTTCCGCCAGATCTGCCCCCGTGCGAGGCTTCTTAACCAAAATTGGCTGAACGGGTTCGCCAGTTCGAATCACCGTTCGGTTTTTTTTTTGCCTTCCTATTTCCTGCAACTGCCGTCGAGCGGTGGTTTCGTCAACCTGAACCCGCTGACAAATACTTTTGATAATCAGGTCTTCTCGAACACTCCCCTGCAATCCCTGAGCCGCTGCCAGAAACTCCAGCATTTGAGTCATGATCTGTTGACGACCACTAACGGAGTCCGTTCCAAAACGTTTCGTTACGCTTTGCAACTTGTATTCCCAAGCCTCAGGAGCACCATCAATTAGCTCCTGAAACTCGTCTTTTCCATGACTTCCCAGGTAATCTGCCGGATCCTGACCGTCACTCAGAGTCAAAACCCGAAGATCGAGGTCCTGAGCCAGAAATCGTTCGATTGATCGCTCAGCTGCTGCAATTCCCGCCGTGTCTCCGTCATACAGAAGGACAACACGTTGGGCAAAACGTTTCAAAAACTTAACATGATCCTCAGTCAGTGCCGTCCCCAGTGTGGCCACCACGTTAGTGATGCCCGACTGATGACATGCAATGCAGTCCATATAGCCTTCAACAATTATTGCCGTCCGGCTGGTACGAATTGAATCTCGAGCCTGATCGAATGCATATAGAGTGCGACGTTTCAGGAAAACGTTACTCTCCGGACTATTCCAATATTTCGCCGGGCTTTCGATGTTGCTTCCTGGCAACACTCGTCCACCAAACGCCACCGGGCGGTCTCGTTCGTCAATAATCGGAAACACGAGTCGACCGACAAGGTTGTCAAAATAGCCGCGCCCGTTGTCACGTTCTCCGATTAACCCAACACTCAGCAGTTGCTTTTCTGTATAACGACCTTTCGCTTTCTGAAGGATCCAGCCCCAGTCTTCCGGGTGGTATCCAATCCGGAACTGTTCCACCGTCTTATTGTTTAGATTGCGTTCGGTGATGTAGCGTTTAACAATACTGTCGTCACTGGTCTGCTGTAACGCTTCCTGCATCATCTTGATCGCCCACTCAACCACGTCGTACTGTGTGGTCTTGTTGGCTTCGGCCTTAATGGAAAAATCAGACCCTTTTCGTCTGGGAATTTCCAGGTTGGCACGCCTTGCTAACGATTCCAGAGCTTCCGGGAACGTTAGCTTTTCGATCTCCATCAAAAATGTAAAACAGTCGCCACCTTTTTCGCAGACCCAGCACCGGTAACTTTGGCGATCGGGGTAAACGTGAAAAGATGGGTTTTTGTCGTCATGAAACGGGCAGAGCCCGACATAGTCAGCGCCGTTGCGAACTGGAGTTAAGGAGACGGTTTCGGAAACGACATCAACAATGTTGGTGGCGGCCCGCACTGTCTCTTTAAAGTCATCCCCAAATCCAGCGGACACGTATTTCTCCGGTGGCCTGAAGCCAGTTGCGTAAACTTTAGGTTGGC
>CALFOL010000441.1 GCA_937919915.1 uncultured Planctomycetaceae bacterium | reverse complement strand
TCTTTGATCACCTCAAACGCGGCTGCGCCGAGGGCAATGCTGCAAACCGTTTTGGCGCCCAGGATAACGACTCCTCGAGCCACCGTTTCCACGCGTCCATTCATTCCGTAGAACGGAGTGTTGGCGACGTGCAGAATCTTTGCCGCGAGGGAAGTATCGGTATTGATCACTCGCGTCAGGTCGGCAGCCCCGGAACTCGGATTGCGGGCGATCGTCCTGAGCTGATTGTAGGTCTCCGGAAGTCAGGGAAGACTGCGAATCATTTCCAGCACACTATTCATTTTCATACGACGCATGGACACGACTCCAGCAATACCAGGCTTCCGCGATTTTCAAGTCCCTGTCTCAGCGGCACGACCATCGCGATGTACGGTTCGAAATCAAATTCGGCCTTCGATACTTCACGTCCGTTGTTTGGATCATCCAGAGTGCGCTGTACGGCTTCCGCAAGACCTATCGGGAATACCCGGGTGATTTCGGTTCCCACCGGGAAGTTCAGCAAACGGTCGGCTTCCACGTTTGCCAGTGCGATGAGGCCGTCGCAGTTAACACCAACAATCGGCATTGGGATGCACTGGAC
The DNA here is from genome assembly GCA_937919915.1 of uncultured Planctomycetaceae bacterium. GTDB lineage: Bacteria > Planctomycetota > Planctomycetia > Planctomycetales > Planctomycetaceae > Fuerstiella. Next base: position 6,010 of record CALFOL010000441.1, on the reverse strand, counting down.
GATTTCCTGAGCCATCTGCAGTGATCGTGTTCGTTCTTCGATCAAACGCTGCTGGCGATCAGAGAGACTTTTGAGCTCGGCGTTTCGCTGAGCCAGTTCCTCTGTCAGATGGCGATTCCGCACGATCAACTCATGTTGCTCAAGACAGGATTTTAGGTTCGCCTTCAGTTCTTCATCATTCCACGGCTTGGCCAGAAACCGAAAAATGTGCCCTTGGTTGATCGCGTCAACAATCGACGCCGCATCAGCAAATCCGGACAGTACAACTTGAACTGTGTCGGGAAATCGTGTGGACACCTCCGACAGAAGTTCCGTTCCAGTCATGCCGGGCATGCGGTAATCTGACATGACCAGGTGAACTTCATTATGTTCCATGATTTCCAGAGCTTCTGCACCGCTGTTGGCAGTCAGCAGTCGGATTGGTTCTTTGCGCAACAGACGCTTCAGTGCTCGCAGCACGTTGATTTCGTCATCGACGCACAGGATCGTTTTGATATCCATGAATGACCTCCGCTTCCAATGTCAGATCGATCGTGGGAATGCAGATCGTCATCTGAAGTGAATATAACATCGCACCATCCTGATGGGTACGAATTGCAGTCTGCCCTTCTGGAGCAGTTAACGTTTTTCCGTGAACGTCGCTCGCTCACAGCAGCAATCAATCCTCTGACACGACGCCACTGAGCGGCAAACGAACGGTAAACGTTGTTCCTTTCCCGACTGCGCTATCAACGGTGATGTCTCCGTCATGCTTCCGGACAATTCCGTACGAAACAGAGAGTCCCAGACCGGTGCCTTCTCCGACCGGTTTGGTTGTGAAGAACGGATCGAACAGCTGCGCGAGATGTTCTTCCGGGATGCCTCGGCGGCATTAACGATCAGGTTCAGGAATACCTGATTCCGTTCCCCGGCAAAGCAACGTACACGCGGCAGATCGCCGAACTTCTTTTCCACCTGGCACTTGTATTTCAGTTCGTTCCAAACCACTTTCAAAGTCGCTTCGAGGCCTTCATTGATATCCGCAAGCTGGACTTCTGATTTGTCCAGATGCACGAAACTCTTCAGATTTTGAACAATCTCCCGAACCCGTACCAACCCGTCATACGATTCCTTTAGTAAGTCGGTCAGTGTTTATACGTTGCTGGTCACGAAGCCGATCGGGTTGTTGATTTCGTGCGCCACGCCAGCGGCCAGCTGGCCAACGGAAGCCATCTTCTCGGAATGCAGAAGCTGTCCCTGAGTTTGCTTGAGAGACTCGTACTGCTCCTGCACCTTTTCTTTGGAAAGATAAAGTGCTCGCGATTTGTCTTCCAGCAGTCGTTCGGACATCAGTCGCGACTGCCGTTCACGGTCGATCGTTCTGAGCAGGACGTCCTGGTCGATTGATTCTGCTACTGGCATAGTTCATTTCCCTCCAAAAGAACGTTCGAAGCGACAATGATCATCGCCATTCAGCAGGCAGCGAGTCTGCTTTACAGACGGCGGCGGCCGACCGGCTTTCATTCGTCATAAGGGAATTCACTTTTGCAACCAGGTCTTCGTTTCGAAAAGGCTTGGCCAGATAATCGTCAGCTCCAGCGGACAGAGTTTGTTTTAGTCTTTGCTCATCCAGCCCCGACACAACCAGGATGCGGACCTTTTCCAGTCCGGAAGTCTGGCGAATAAAGGACAGGACATCGAACCCGGACAGTCCGGGCATTTGCAGGTCCAGCGTCACAACGGAGGGCGCGAATGTCCCCAGGTATGTACCCGCTCGAAATCCATCACTCGCAATCTTGACGTCGTACTCTTCTCTCCTGAGGACGCGGCGAATACTTCGTGCCATATGCGCTTCGTCATCGACGACCAGAACTTTTCGTTCGTCAGGACGAAACGCTTCGGGGATTGGCATCTGATGAGCCACGAGAAAGTCCAGGAAGTCATCAATCCGGATCCGACTGTCTCCGCGACCAGGCAGCTTGTATGCCGAAAGTTCGCCACGTTCTATCCATCTCAGGACTGTGCGGAAGTTGACGTTGCACAACTTTCCGACTTCTCCGCTGGTCAGTACTTTTTCTGCTTTCATGAAGTTCTCCTGATCGAACCGTGAATCCAATGCTTGCGGTGTTCGTTTCTGGTTTCCTGTCACAACCGCTTGTTTAGGCGTTGTGTACTTCTCTAACCTGGGTCACCGGATCAATCTGTCAAATCGGAATTTCGATGATTTCGTGACTCGACTGACTGTTTTGACTCCCGTGCATCTTTTGCGTTCTAGAGTTGGGGTGTGTGAGTGAACGAATCCCCCTCGTCCACCACCTCACTTGATCTTCAGGACACGTTGTAGAAGGGGACCACGATGCGAAAGGCACTACGCATACTGTTTCTTGACGACGATCCCGGCTGGCTAAATTCGCTGAAGCGAAGGATCCGGCGCAGTAGTCCCGGCTGGGATGTCAGTTTTGCAGAGGACGGTCAAACAGCGTTGAACATGATGGAGACTCAGGCCTGCGACGTCGTCGTTACTGACTTGAATATGCCCGGAATTCGGGGTGATTCGCTGCTCACACAGATCGCGGAAAAGTACCCGGAAACGCTGCGATTTATACTGTCCGCCTCCGACGCGTCGGAGTGTAAGGCGAACTCAGGCATGGTGGCGATGGAGTTCATTCCCAAAGAAATGGCAGCCAGTGATCTGCTGTTTCGAATCGCGAGTGGAGTCGCGATGCGCCGATTCATGAGAGGCCGAATTGTCGATCGACTGGCAGATGTTGTGAAGCGAATGAGAGAGCTGCCTAACCTGACGATGCAGATCATCAATCCAAATGCGACGAACAAGTTGGAGTTTCCATGCGTCGAAATTTCGTGCCCCGATCTGGGCCTGGAATTCCGGACTCTGTTGAATTCGGGACAGGCATGACAGTGCCTACAGCGTATTACGCTGACTTGTGGCCGCGGGGCACGCGTTTCGATCGAAGAAAGCCTGCTCCCGCGAGCGAGTACCGTTCACAACAATAAGTAAACTGCTCTAATGTCCCGGTGCCTAAGAACCGAGAACCAAATCCGACCCCGCTCCGGCGATCAGCGGTGAAAAAGAGCAGGATCCGAGATCGTCGCAAATGATGTATCCGACGTTCGGCTTCTCTGCTGGGATGACACTTGTCGACAAAGCCAACAATAGCGCGGGAGAGAATTTCATCAGGCGATTTCTCAGATAAATGCGGGACATGGAATTCGTCTCACGATCATTTCGCGCGACGAAAACTATGCGAACAATTCCGAAATCGGCTGGCCGTTCTCGTCCACATAAAACCGTGGGCGCTGACGATCGTCCAGATAGGTTCCATCCAGCGGGACGCCCATATGCCGGTAAATTGTCGCTGCGAGATCCGCTGGCGTCACCGGCCGTTCTTTGATGGAACCGCCGTCGTCAGAGCTGGCACCGATCACCTGACCATGTCGCAGACCACCACCGGCAAGACACATCGACATCACAACGGGCCAGTGATTTCTGCCGTCAAGACTGTCCTGTGTGCCCATGTTTGGCGTGCGGCCGAACTCACCCATCGCGATCACCAGCACTTCGTCCAGCAGACCACGTTCCTCCAGGTCGGACACCAGTGTGGTCAGCAAATGATCAAACAACGGCAGCAGCGGCTTCAGACCTTTCGAAATCCCGCCGTAGACTCCGCCAGGAATTCCGTGGTTATCCCATGTCCCGGATGCGGTGTGATAACTGAGATCCAGTGTGACAAAACTGACGCCCGATTCCACCAGCCGTCGAGCAAGCAACGCCTGCTGACACCACAGATGGTCTCCGTACCGTTTGCGATTACGTTCCGGCTCTGCCGACAGATCGAACGCTTTCTGCGCACGTCGCCCCAGCACCATATCGAAAGCCTGCTGACTATACTGATCAATCGCTTCCATCGATCCGGATTGGTCCAGCCCCGATCGAATACCGTCCAGATCGCGAATCAACGTGCGTCGATCTTCCAGGCGACTCATGTCCAGCTGGCCAGGCAGCTGAAACAGGTTGGCGCCCGTCATTCGATTCAACGGTTTTCCAACAAGATCATACTGCGGCAGAATGGCCGCTTCGTTTCCCATAAACGGATCGTACTGGCGCCCCAGCCAGCCCCCCGCAGCAACATGACTCACATGCTTTTGAAACGCAACGTAGGGTGGCATCGAGGGGTGATTGGCTCCACGATGTTTCGCCACAATGGAAGCAATCGCCGGATACCGATCCCCTTTGGGATTCGTGCGAGGAGTCGCTTCGCGATTTCCGGTCTGCATTACCTGGTTCGGCTGATGGCTGCTCTTCCGTGGATCGACAGAACGAATGATGCTGAACTTATCCAGCATCGCCGCCTGCTTAGGCAGATGTTCGCAAATGACGACGCCGGGCAGGGCAGTGGAAATCGGCGCGAACGGCCCGCGATTATTATACGGTCGTTGAGGCTTTGGGTCCCACGTGTCAATCTGGCTGGGTCCGCCGGTCATCCACAGCAGGATCACGCTCTTGTGACTCATCGGCTTCCCAGCCTCAGCAGCAATAGCGCGCGTTTGTAGCAACTCAGGCAGACTCAAGCCCGCGAGTCCCGCCAGGCCAGCCTTCAACATATTGCGGCGACTGCAGACGGCGAGGCCTTCGTTGACAAGCGGATAATAGTTAGCGAATGCGTGGCTGGTATGATGCATGGCGGGCTTTCTGAGGGCCCTTATCGTCCAACAACCGACCGGAAAAGTCTACTCCTAACTGCTCCGATTAGCCGCAGAGTGCGAGCCGGCGTTAGCCAACGTCTGATTCGATAAGGAATTCGGGAGGCAGTTTCCGGGGACCGCTGATGCAAATCGTCTTATCTCGTGCGGTTTCGCCGCTGACGATCACAACTTCGGACTTCGCGACGCCGAATTGTCTGGCCAGAAATTTAATTAAATGAGCGTTCGCTTTGCCGTCGACCGGCGGTGCAGTGATCGCAATCTTCAGGCGGTCGGACATCAGGCCCAGGACCTTGTCGCTGGAAGACCGCGGCGTCAGTCGAATTCGCAGCACAAGGTCATCACCGTCACGATGATAGTGCAACTCATCACTCACTGGCGGAACTCGACCGATACTTGATGATGATTGTCGACCCGGAATCCGTCAGCACCAGACCGATGATCTTTCCATCCTTGCTGCTGACGACCGGAGCACCATGCCATTGGCTGAAGTCCACATCGCCGGAGACCTGCCAGCTTTCTCCACGGTCTTCAATCTGGTCAACATCAATCGCCTGAATCACAGGAGCTGCCTTGCCGTCAACAACAGCGCTGCGAACAACCAGGCACTCTTCCAAATCCACTGGAGTTCGAAACTGCGAATCACTTGTCGCAGCGGTTAACTGCCCGGCGGGCACACTGAGCGTTCCCGTGGGACCACCGGAACAATTCGCCAGCGATATCCCGCTGAGTTTTTCTGACGTCCCATCAGCCTGTTGAATCTGAAAATCCCGCAACACGACGTCCTCCGAATCATCAACCGTGACTGTTGGAAGCGTAGCCGTCAAAAGCCGAGTACCAGTGCTGCTGTTGATCAGGATTCCCGTCTGCGTGAACTCACGCGTGCGTTTGATTCCCAGAATCGACGTCGTGCGCTGCCCGAGAACTGTCACGGTTTCCGGTAGATCAATGTCAACAAACGGAACGGTGTCCGCCGCTTTCAACCATTCCGGTTTGGGTGTTTCTGCCAGAGTAAACACGCGCCCGATGTTAATGGGGGAATCGTTTCCACCCGCTGGAGTAATAAACGAAATCCCGCCACGAACGATGGTTGTCAATGATTGAGCACTCACCTTCACGCCGGTCACGCCGATGTCGACGCCAAACCCGCTGGTGATCCAGAACTTCGAAGCAGGTCGCACCAGCCTCCGATAAGCACGATCAATGCGGACTCCGAGATCGACATGCCGCGCGTCGGGTGACAGGTTCACAGACAGTACCTGCCCAACATCCACGCCTCGCCAGGTAATCGGCGAGCCAGAACTGATTC
>CALFOL010000440.1 GCA_937919915.1 uncultured Planctomycetaceae bacterium | reverse complement strand
TGGCCATTGATTATGTGCGATTATTTGTGGGCGAGTGCTTATGTCGCCAGGTTCCTGATTTCCTGATACCGCAGTGCCTGCGCAATGGTCAGGGATCGGACTCAGTCAACCAGTTTCCTTTTCTCTACAATGGATCAACTCAATGTCTCGTCGTCTCTATTTTCTGTGTACAGCGTTCCTGTTTGGAGCGGTTGTCTCTCGAACGGTTGTCGCTGCCGACCCACCCGCTAAAGAACTACCCATTCCCGGTACGGTCGTTGTCGACGAAAGCGGGCGCGAAGTCATTCTTTCTGCAAAAATTCAGTTTCCAGAAGGCAAACCCTGCATCAATGAATTCGGTGAACGAGTTCAGGCGTTCGCCGGATGCGCCACAGCGGCAGGTGGCGACGCCAAGATGGCTGCATATTTTGTCTTTCTGGTCGACGTAGACACAGAAAAGGTATCCGATGGTCTGATGAAACTCGGTTGTCGTCCGAAGGTCCACTACAGCATTGAAGAAGGCCGCAAGCGCAGCGGCTTGAAGGCGGAAACCAAACCAGAGGATTATCTGCAGGGGGACCCCGTCGTGCTGTCCGTGTTTTGGAAAAACGACGACGGCAAGTGGGTCGAGAAAGCCTATCAGGACTTTGCGACAGAAATGGTGATGGTCGGTGATCAAAAGGTCATCAAACCCTGGACACCGCACTTTGTGTTTCATGGTAGTGGTTCGATTCACAGTTCGGGAACCGGATGCATCGCCTGTCCGTGTGACTGCCCCGGCGGAATCATCGCGGACAACCGCATGCCGATTTACGACCCCAAGCCTATGGTTCGATTCGATATGTCGCAGGCTCCGGCCCCGGGTACTCAGGTGTACGTTCGAATTCGCCCAATTTCATCCACCAGGAGCTAGCGCGAAATGAACCACTCGTTCCGGTCACTTCACTGCCTGTCTCCTGCCGTGTTTTGCTGCACGACCGGACTTGCCGCCTTGTTTGCGTTCGTCGATATCGGCGTCGCTGCAGATGGCGAGTCCACTGTGGCGGCGCACGATGAATACGTCTACATGATTCGTTTCTCGCGCGACGGTCAGGCGATGGCAACAGCCGCGGGCGACAACACGGCCGTGATTTGGGATTGGCCGGAACCGAAGAAACGACACGTCCTGAAGCACGATGCGGCCGTTTACGCAGCTGTGTTTAGTCCCGATGGTCGGCAAGTGGCGACTGCGAGTGGCGACGGCTTCGTGACGCTGTGGGACGCTGCCGATGGCAAGCAAATTCGGCGAGAAAAACAGCACGCGGATGCGGTGTATTGCATCGACTATTCGGGCGATGGTTTACAACTTGCCAGTATCGGGGGGCACGGACGGAAGGGCGACACGACGTGCAGGGTCTGGACCGTTGCCAGCCTTTCGGTGGCTCACAGCTACCCTGGACACGACCGACCGGCCTATGGAGTGCGTTTTGCTCCGAACGGCAAAGACGTGATCACGTCCGGCGGCGACAAGCGGATTCGCTTAACAGGCCTTGCCGACGGTGAGTCTCGAGAGTTGACCAGGCACACCAGCGACGTCTATCGTTTCGACATGACTGCCGATGGAAGAACTCTTGCTTCAACAAGTCAGGACAGCAGTGTCCGCGTGTGGGACGTCGGCGCTGGCAAAGTGATCGCGTTGCTGCAAGAAAGTAAAGACCCGACTTACGACGTTGCGTTCTCAGCAGACGGCAAGCAACTCGCTGTTGTTGGTGACGACGGCACGGTGCGTTTTTGGCGTACCACAGATTACACATTGACCCAGGCGAAAAAACTGGCATCCGAAGGACTGTTTGCCTTGGCCTGGACACCAGATCAGCAACAGGTCGTAGCCGCCGGCGTCGACGGCCAACTCTATTTCACTCGATCAGCCGAACGTTGATCAAAGCAGTTTCCTTCGATTAGATCAACTTACGTTTTGTTGTGGACGGTTCTGGCTCGTGGGAACCGGCCCACATAGTAGAAAACGCCTTCTTTGCGGCCGCAAGTCAGCGTGAAACGCGGTAGGCCCGTTCCCCACCGGCTATCCTGAAAGGGACAGGGCTACGCTTCATGACGGAGCTCGAAGCCATGTCTCAGCGATTTTCGGATGCGGGCGTCGACGTGGAATCGAATTTGGTTCTCCCTGTCACCGTGGCCCGTACTACCGCTCGCCGGCTGTCTACTGAGTTGCCGATTGGTTCGTTGTGAGGACTTGTGCGCAATCTGCACTTCTCAGCTGGGCCCATTGCTTCGGCGTTCGCGGCACAACCGAGATGCAGGGATGGCATTTCGCCCAAGGCGTGTCTGATACGTCGGAGTTTCACTTCAACGTCCAATCGCATTGGGGGGCTACGATGAGACAACAAACACCACCACCACCATCTTCATGAGATGAGGTAGGTGAGAAAATCCGCGGAAGATCACCACAATGAGAAGGCAGTGACAAACAGCGGCGATACCACCGCCGTAGTAAACTTTCCACCGGGCCATTCTGAAAGGCGGAGTCTCGCTGGAGCGGAGATGAGCTAGAGTTTTGTGAGTTGAGTCTGTGCATCGCCGAAGCTATCTGCTTGCAGGCCCATTCGGTTCATGATCGACAGGTAAAAGCTGCACAACTTGCGTTCGTCATCGCCGTCCTCGGCAAAGTCCAGCGCGCGGCCGGTTTGCAGGGTGCCACCGAGTCCGCCGACGGTCAGCAGCGGGACCTTTGAGGAATCGTGTTTGCTGCCGGACCACATGTTGTTCACGAAGACAATACACGAATGATCCAGCACTGTGCCATTGCCTTCAGGCATGGCTTCCAGTCGACTGGCCAGATACGCCAGCTGGCTGCAGTAATAGGTGGTCACGCGCTGCCAGTCCTCCGATTTTTCATTGTGTGAGGCAGAATGGTGAGCATTTCGCACATCAAGAAACGGATAGAACAGGCCGGAAATGTCACGGCACAGCAGTAGCGTGGCAAACCGTGTTTTGTCGGTTTGAAATGCCAGAGCGACAATGTCGCACATCAGCTGCATGTGCTCTCGAATATCTTCCGGCAGACCGTTGTCCGGACGAGGCATCGTGATGGCGGATTTCCCCTGCGCCTTAGCGCGGTCGATGGCGCGATCCTGATCGCCTCGCGTGCGTTCAATTCGTTTCTCCACTTCGCGAACGCTGGTTAGATATTCGTCCAGTTTGGCTCGATCGCTGGAACTGGCCTGACGGCTCAGGCTTTCGGCGTGTTCTTTGACACGATCCAGAACACTCTTATTGCGTCGACTGCCACGATTGTCGAACAGACTGTCGAAGGCCAGAGACGGGTAGACTTCCATTGGAACCGGAGACGTTGCATTCTGCCACGAAATGTGCGAACTGTAAGCCATCGAGAAGTTTGTCTCATGGTAACCGGTAATGGGTTGCTCGCATCCCAACACCATACTTGGTTGAGCGGTCTCCTGCCCGAGATGGTTGGCAAGCAACTGATCGACGCTGATACTGCCGCGCAGTTCCGCTCCCTTTTGCAGCGAGGCCCCCGACAGAATATTGCCCGTTTGTCCGGGATGAATGCCAACGCCGGTTGAGTTTCTATTGAACAGCCCGTGAATCACGTTCAACTTGTGCTTCAGCGGTTCCATCGGCTGCAGACATTCGCTGAGTTCCATTTCGGAACCCTCACCCTTCGCCCACCAATGATCGGGATGCACGCCGCACGCCATAAACTGAACGGCAAACCGCTTGGGGAACGGACCGGAGTCGGTCGACTCGGCAGGATCGAGTCCCCAGACCGGGATGGAATCCAGCCATGGCAACGACATGGCAACACCAGCGCCTCGCAATAGAGTACGGCGATTGATTCGATCAGTGCGTTTGAAAGATTGTTCGTTCATAAGTCAACGTTCTCCTGTTTGACCGCTGGTCGCGTACTACGGGCACGATTTATAGCAGGCCGGAACAGGCAAGCAAAATCAAAGCCTTCTGCGACAAACCTGTGCTCGCGGGAAAGTCTAAACTCTTCGCTCTCATTGCAGCCATCAGAACGCTCATCACCATCTTAAAACAACTCGTAGTGGAAACTAAACAAATAACCGCTTGATCGTAAAGACATTCGCAACAGGACCGGGTTGGTTACAGAAAGAGCAGGAATCGCCCGTCCTTTGTTACAACGCCGGCGGCTCCTTTGCCGCCGCTCGTGGCAGATCCGGGCGGACCGATCGGGCGGCCATCGGGATCGTAAAGTTGCCAGCCCAGCCGGGTGTCTTTTTTCCATGCGACCAGTGAGTTGCCATCTGGAAGGCTGAGAGCCACGATGCCGGTGCGAGTGCCGGTGGCGCCGGGTGTTTTGATTTCGACTGGCGCTTTTGCCACGCCACCTGCATCCAAACGCGAGAAATAAACCTGGCCCTCCGTCGGCCAGACGGCGACGAAACCGTCGCGATCTCTGGCAACGCGATAGTAGGTCATCGGGCAGGCATCAATTTCCCATGGCGTGCTGCCGACTCGCGTCCGCGTTGATTTGTTGTTCGCCTGGTCCCACAACACGAGATACATGTCGCGTTCGTTATTCGTTTCTTCACGATAGAGGACAGCCAGCTTTCCGTCAGCTCCGTAGACTGCACTCGTGGTGCAGCAGTTGCAGGGATTTAGCGCCGAATCGATCTTGACAGTTGGCGAAAACGTTCTGCCATGGTCGCCTGAAACGTTGGCATATAATTTGTCCGCCAGCCAGCATGCGGTAACCTGACCTTTGTCGTCGACGGCCAGCGAAAATCCTTCGCTCGGCTTGTGATTGATGTTGTGGACCGGCTGAAACGTGGCGGAGTCCGGTTCAAGCTGCGTGTAGAAGAATCCCCATTCTGTCTTTGGCAGCTTTAACTTCCACGCATTCGTCCCCAGAGCCACATGAACACGACCATTGGGCTCAACGGCCATGTCCCAGACATCGAACTCCAACCCCGGCTTTTGTGCTTCTCGATCGACAACGTCAATGCTTTCACTAAACGTCCGGCCGTTGTCCAGCGACCTGGCATACTGCGGGCCATGCTGCGTCTGGAACAGCAGGTGAATCGTGCCATCCGCATCGACTGCCGCCGCCGCAGCCTGACCACCCAAAGGAATTGCCGTCGTCGTCACCGTGGGCTCGGCATGTGCAATCGTCGCCATCGTCAAGAACAGGAAGGCGATGATCGTCAGCCTGCTTGAAGTGTGTCTCACATGTGTAATCATTTCCGTTTCCTGCGATCCTGTTGTCTGACATGCCGTAATCAATAGTGACTGAACCGGTTATGGATGGAGTCCGGACAGCCATTCAAGCGACTGTTTCTGCCACGCATCCCACATCGGTCCTTTGTTCCACAGGGGCGTACGCTCGCCCTTGATGTTGTTGTCGGCAGACGAAGCAGTGCCGACAACAACAGATTGTCGTCAGCAGGAAGCAGAGACACATCAGATATGACTTCATGATTGTATCCGAAGGTTCGAGAAGACAACTTTGATTCTGTTGATGATCATTGTTCGGGCGCGCCGCCTGGAGTACGGTGCTACAACGCCCATCCATCGCGCGATGGGATTGTAGTGCTTTCTTCGTGGCGACAGGCGGCTCGCCGGTCGTATTATGTCGATTGGGCGTCTCGCGTATTCAGTGAAGCGGGGGGGCGCCTGCTCTACGGCGCCGACATTGTACAACGATCTGCTGTGCAAAATCTCGTAAATACGCTGTAACCAGAACAACTTATGAAATGATACGGCCACCGGTAACTCGTGGCGAGTTTCGCTACAATGTTTCCTAAGCCGAAAACTGATGCGTCGCGTCTGACAGGCACCATCATCTTCAACAGGAACTTCTGACGTTGGCTGATGCATTTCACACAACTCGGTGGAGCGTCGTGATTGCTGCGGGACAGGAAGATTCTTCGCTGGCGCTGGAGACTCTGTGCCAGACCTATTGGTTTCCGATCTACGCTTACATTCGTCATCGCGTCGCACAGGAACATGACGCTCAGGACATGACGCAGGCATTCTTCGAAGACCTGTTGTCGCGGCAAACTCTGGCCCATGCTGATCCCGACCGCGGGCGATTTCGAGCGTACCTGTTGACCGCCTGCAAAAGGTTTCTTGCCAATCAGCGAGATCGCGACAATGCTCAAAAACGTGGCGGAAACCTGAAACATCTGTCGCTCGATTTCGCATTGGCGGACAGCAGGTACTCCGACACGCCTCAGGACGGCCTGACATCGGAAATTCTGTTTGAACAACAATGGGCCATCGCGCTAATCGACAACGTGCTGGCGACTCTTCGGCAGCAATACGCAGAGCGAGACAAGCTGCCACTGCTGGAGGAACTCAAGCCGTGTCTGACGGGGCAAAGCTCTTCTTCGTACGCGGAAATCGCGAGGCGTCTGCATATGTCAGAAACGGCCATCAAAGTTGAGGCCCACCGGCTGAAAATACGATATCGTGAATCAATTCGTAGCGAAATTGGCCATACTGTCGATTCCGCCGAAGAGGTCGAAGACGAAATCAGAAGGCTTTTCGAAGTCCTTTCACAAAAACGCCAAAACCCTGTGTAACCTTTCCACGGTCTTCCTGAAAAGCTGGGTAGAAGGTTATTTGTTGAGTAA
>CALFOL010000439.1 GCA_937919915.1 uncultured Planctomycetaceae bacterium | reverse complement strand
CTGACGACTCGCCACGACTTGTCCAGACCTAAAAGGTCTCCATAATGCTGAGGTAGTGTTCGCATCCGCAAACTCTAATCCCAACCCCCAATTTTTAAAAATAAAATTCACAGCAAAAATCCACTCCACCCACTAAATTCCGAGAAGAACCCCTTAAATCAACAGCCCGCTGGCGAGCGGGGTTGGGTCAGCCCCGGCACTCTGCAACTTACTCTGTCACAATACATGTACGAAATAAAAGCATAACGCAAAAGCGGCGTCACACTCGTCCCGGAATCCGGCAGAACTCTATGTTTACGCTTTTTTGGCCTGCCCTCCGGAATCTAAGCGGGCGGAGTGGCATTAAGCAGCACAGAACCGCAAAATCGGGAAATCCGGCATTCCCCGCAGAATCAACGGTCCGCATCTGGTTAACGTCATGGCCCCGCAGAAAACTGACACCGAGCTACCGCAAAATTGCCCTTGCCTGTCTCTGCTGCACGACGATTCCGTGCGCCTTTTTGACGTCCGCCGAATGGTGTTCGGTGGTCTGATCACCGGTTGCCTCTTTATGGCCGCGCATTTTTGGCTCTAATGGGAAATCTATCGTGACGGGTCATCGCACGATCCGACATGGAAAGACAGTTGCCTGCGCGTGTCGCGATCTGATAGACTCAATGCCCCGCCTTCCTGACCGCAACGGATCTTTCTCCAGGACTGATCGTGCATCGCCTTCCTTCCTTCCTTGTGAAAATCGCCTGGCTGCTCAGCCTGTTCGCAATCAGCGACATCGTTGTTGCCGGAACATTGCAGGTTCGTCCCTCTGCGGTCTCTCTGGAACGACCGGAAGCCACGCAGCAGATTGTCATTCATCACACCGATGAAGCTGGACGACTGATCGACATCACCCGGAAGGTCTCGATTCAGATTGATCCGCCGGGCATCGCTGTCGTGGATGATCGAGGTCTGATCAGTCCGCTTGCGAATGGCACCGGACTGATCGTGATTCAATCAGACGGTGAACAAATAACGATTCCGATTACCGTGAGCCAACTGGACAACCCGGTACCGATTTCATTTCGCCGCGAGATCATACCGATCCTGACGAAAGCAGGCTGCAATTCCGGTGGCTGTCATGGCAAAGCAGAAGGGCAGAATGGATTCAAACTCAGCATCTTCGGCTTCGACGCGCGGGCCGATTTTGAAGCTCTGGTTCTGGAGGGGCGTGGGCGGCGAGTTTCTGCATCTGCGCCTGAAACCAGTTTGTTGTTTTTGAAGGCATCGGCCCGGACTCCTCACGGCGGTGGTCAACGCATCGAGCCCGGCAGTTATCGTGACCGACGATTGTTGCGATGGATTGCCGAAGGTGCCCGCTTCGACGCGGCAGATGATCCGACCGCGGAGATCGTGGGAATCGAAGTCGAACCCTTGCAACAGACCCTGCCTGGAGGCGAGACTCAACAGATTCGCGTCAGCACGATTGATGCGGCTGGTCATCGCCGCTGCGTGAGCAACGAATCCGAATTCATCTCCAACGCCGCATCCATTGCCGACGTTGATTCTCGGGGATTGATCCAGGCCAGTCAGATTCCAGGTGAAGCCGCAATTCTTGTGCGGCATCTGGGACACGTGGCCACATGCCGCATCACACTGCCGCGTGCCGGCGTGAAGTTTACTCGTCCCACGGACAACAACTTCATCGACGCATTGGCATGGGACAAACTCGAACGCCTGGGGATCGAGCCCAGCCCACTGTCTGACGATGCCACGTTTCTGCGTCGTGTCTCTCTGGACACGATCGGCACACTGCCGACGTCGGAGGAAGTTCGACGGTTTCTCGACGATACGGCGCCGGACAAACGATCACGACTGATCGACCAATTACTGGATCGCGACGAATACGCCGAATACTGGACGATGAAATGGCTCAACATTCTGCGTGCCGATCAGCTGACTGTTTCCCCGCAGGGAGCCGTGGCGATGCAGCGTTGGCTGCGGCATGGCTTTGCACAGAATCGCCCGTTTAACGAATTCGCAACCGATCTGCTGACGGTTCAGGGAAATACCTCAGCGGAAGGACCTGGTTCGTTCTACAAGATCCTGAACAAGCCTGACGAAGCCGCTCGAGCGGTCAGCCAGTTGTTGCTGGGTGTCCGAATTGAGTGTGCTCAATGTCATCATCATCCGTCGGAACGCTGGAGTCAGGCTGACTACGTGGGGCTCGCAGGCTTCTTCACCGGACTGACCCTGAAGAAACTTCCCAATGGCGAACAGGCGGTGGTTTCTTTCGGTGGCAAAGATCTGCCGCATCCTCGCAGCGGGGAGGTCGTGGCTGCTCGAGCACTGGGGGCGACGGCGGCGGATTTCACCAACGTGTCTGATCGTCGCCGAGTTCTGGCAGACTGGCTGACGGCCGAACAGAATCCGTTCTTCGCCAAAGCGATCGCCAATCGTTTGTGGTCACACTATTTCGGGCGGGGACTGATCGAACCGATCGATGATCTCCGCGAAACAAACCCGCCCACGAATCCGGCTTTGATGGACGCTCTGGCGAATCATATGCGGGACGTGAAATACGACATGAAAGCGTTCACTCGCACGCTGCTGAATTCCCGCGTGTATCAATTGAGCGCGACTTCGGTGCCATCCAACGTCGATGACCAGCAGAACTTTTCACACTATATTCAGAAGTCGCTGCCCGCCGAAGTGCTGCTGGATGCGATCAGCCAAAGCACCGGTGTTCCGGAAGATTTTAACGGATGGCCGCATGGTTATCGGGCGATTCAGATCTGGGACAATCACATGCCTTCGTATTTTTTCCGTATCTTTGGTCGCCCGGTGCGAGCGACCGTGTGCGAATGTGAACGCAGCAATGAACCCAGCATTGCTCAAGCGCTGCACTTGCTGAATGCGTCCGAGATTTTCGAAAAGATCTCACACCGACACGGTCACGTTCGAAATCTGTCGTCGTCCAAAATGTCGCCCGCTGAAATTATTGATGACCTTTATCTCTGCACCCTGTCGCGTTTTCCAACTGATGCCGAAAAAGAACTGATGCAGCAGGCATTTATTGAACCCGATCGCCGCGTGGCGACCGAAGATGTATTGTGGGCATTGTTGAATTCAAAAGAGTTTGTGTTTAATCATTGAAAACAGGTGATGTATGTTCCGCATATCGCTCGGTCAACCACATCAGAATTGCAGTGGTACATCTCGTCGGCATGCTCTGCGGCTGGGGACTTGTGGGTTAATTGGTGGGCTGACGTTGCCGCGATTGCTGGAACTTCAGGCACTGGCGGCCAGCCCGGTGGCTGCCAGGGCGAAGTCGTGCATCTTTCTGTTTCTGGAAGGTGGTCCACCGCATCAGGACATGTGGGATCCCAAACCGGACGCACCGCCGGAGATTCGCGGACCGTTCGGAACGATCAGCACCAACGTCCCCGATATCTTTGTCACCGATCAACTGCCACTCTGTGCGCAGATGGCGGACAAGTACACCATCCTGCGCAGCCACAGTCACAGCGATAACGGACATTCGACTGGATACCATTATGTGATGACAGGACGTCGTCCGACGTTTGCTGATGGGGATAACCCGATCCCGAACAACCAATACTTCCCGTCCATCGGTTCTGCTGTCGCGAGAACTCTGGGCCAGCGAGGTGCTTTGCCGCCGTATATCAATCTGCCACATCCGATGTCCGCCGGTGGTCCTGGATTCTACGGTGCGGAACATGCTCCGTTTGTGATCGAAGCCGATCCGACTCAGCCGGACTTTGAAGTCAAGGACCTGCAACCCTCGGGCCACCTTTCGAACAAACGGCTCAGTCTGCGCAGGCAGTTACTGTCGGGCATTGACCAATTGGAACGTGAACGCAATCAAACCCAGGGCAAGGCGATGTCGACTTACTATGAGAAAGCCTACAGTCTGGTTACGTCTGACGACGCTCGAAAAGCATTCAACATTCACGCGGAACCGGAGTCCGTTCGAGATGCGTACGGTCGGACTCAGCTTGGTCAATGTGCGTTGCTTGCGCGAAGGCTGGTCGAAGGCGGTTGTCGTTTTGTGGGTGTCGATGCGCCGGGCTGGGATGTTCATTTCAATTGTTTTCCCAGCCTGAAAACGGACCTGATCCCTTATGCCGATCGAGCCTTCAGCGCACTGGTCACAGATCTGGAGGAACGAGGCCTGCTGGACGAAACTCTGGTGGTGATGATGGGGGAAATGGGCCGCACGCCGCGCATTAATGCACAGGCGGGCCGCGATCACTGGTCGATGGCACAGACAATTATCTTTGCGGGCGGCGGTACGAAGCCTGGTCAGGTCATCGGAGCGACCGACAAACAGGCTGCCGCACCAACCGGAAGTCCCGTGGGAGTCAACGATCTGCTGCGAACCATTTCTGTCCTGATGGGTATCGACCCTGATCGACAGTTTCTCGGACCTCTCGGTCGCCCCGTACCGATTGTGGATGGCGGCGAAGTGATTCGTGATTTGATTTAGGCAGGAAGGTAAGTGGGTAAGTAGAATGAAAACAACAATCACTTTCCTGCTGACGATTCTCGTATTCATGAGTCGGCCGCAGGTTGCTTTCAGTCAACATCCGCCGTCGATGGGATACATGTTCCCATCCGGAGGTCAGGCAGGGCAAACAATCGAAGTCGTTCTCGGTGGTTACGACTGGACGCCCGACATGCAGGTGTTTGTGCATGATCCACGCATTCAATTGGAAATCATCGGGCCACCGAGTCCTGTCATCGTGCCTGAACCACCGTATTGGTTTGGAAAGAAATCCAGGCGAGCCCCTGAACCGCTGCCTCGGGAAACCAAAGCCAGATTGACGATTCCGGCGGACATCCCGCCCGGCATCGTGAAATGGCAGGCTGCGAACGCCAACGGGGCAACCGGTGTCGGTCGCTTTGTGGTGAATGACATTGCGAGTATCGTGGAGCAAGACTCGCCGGATCCGCCGGAAACAGAATCCGGATCGCAGCAGATTGGATCATTGCCCGTTTGTGTTTCTGGTCAGATCAAACACATCCGGGAAGTCGATCGCTACAACTTTACGGCAACGAAGTCCGGCCCGATCACATGTTCCCTCGTCGCTCGTGCAATTGGTTCACAGCTCAACGCGGTGTTCGAAATTCATGACCAAAGCGGTCGACTTATTGCCGATGCTGCAGATACAGCCGGTGATGATACGACGCTGACGTTTTCGGCGACCGCAAACGAATCTTACACAGCGGCAGTGTTTGACCTCGATTTTCGTGGCGACCGAGCGATGGTCTACCAGCTCAACATCAGGCAAGGCCCGCGTATCGTCACGGCAATTCCGTCGGTTGGCCGACGGGGCGAGACGCGCAGCGTCGAATTCGTGGGCTTTGGCATCGCGACAGGTCAGTCGAAACTGGAATCGGTCCTGCGTGATGTCGCGTTTCCCGACGGCACGAACTCGGATTCATTCGGCTATCAACTCACAACGGAACACGGAGACTGTCCGCACTTCCGACTGCATCTCAGCGATGAATTGCAGCAGAATGAAAACGTCTCCTCCCTGGCGGTGCCGGGCGGAATCACCGGCGTTCTTGACCAGCGGTTCGGTGAAGACCGATATCAGATCGTCGGAAAGAAAGGTGATCTCTGGACCGTTGCAGTGTCGAGCGAAAAAACCGGATCGCTGGTCGATGCCGCATTGACAATTTACGATCTTGAAGGCAAGCAACTGGCCCGAAACGATGACCAGACGGATTCGACGGATGCAGAAATCGAATTTACCGTTCCGGCCGATGGTGAGTATACGGTCAGCGTGACCGATGTCGCCTCGCAGAGCGGAACGCGAGCGGCGACCTATCACTTGTCCGTGCAGCCTGCTGCGCCGGACTTTCGGTTGAGCGTGCCGGAACTGCTCAATGCTCCTCTTGGCGGCAAGGCCACGCTTGCTGTCAAAGTCACGCGCCGCGGTGGGTTTAACGACGCGATCGATGTTGTCCTGACCGGCCTGCCGGTCGGCGTCACGGTTCCTGACAACCTGCAGGTCGCCGCGAATCAGACTGCGTTGAATGCTGAACTCAACGTTGCTGCCGACGCTGCAGCATCGGCAGCACTGGTCAATGTGGTCGGAACGGCAACTATCGGCGAACAGGCGATTTCGCGAACAACCGGTCCGGTGCTCGTCGCAACCACCATCAAGCCGCCGTTTTCCATTGATGCAGAAGGACAGGACGACGTGACCAAATGGCCGCGAGGCACGACATTTCCGGCCCCGGTGCTGATTGCGAGAGACGCGGGGTTTAACGCGGACATAGTTTTAGAAATGACGTCTCGACAAGGCCGTCATCGACAGGGGATTGCGGGACCGGAACTGGTTGTGCCGACCGGTGTTAATCGCATCCTGTACCCGGTGTATCTTCCCGAGTGGCTGGACACAACACGCACATCGCGGATGGTCGTGAACGGAGTTGCACAGGTCGCCGATCCAAAGGGCAACGTACGGTACTTAGTCGCCCGCCAGAAAACGCGCATGGGCTTTCTCCCCACGGGAGCCCTGTTAAAGATCTCTGCCGACGAAAGTGAGTTCGTGGCGAGACCCGGCCAGGAACTTAGAGTCCCGATC